>NZ_JAJSYW010000236.1:0-8810 GCF_036815005.1 Streptomyces sp. IBSBF 2435
CGGCGGAGGGGGGCGAGGGCGGCGGCCGTGCGGGTGAGGACCGCCATCGTGTGCCACGGGTAGCCGTCCTCCAGGTGCGCCCGTCGCAAGGTGTCGGCGATGGACTCGACCTCGGCGCCCGGCGTCGGGTACGTGCGCACGGCGACCGCGCCGCCCGGCGCTTCCGCGGTGAAGGAGCGGTGGAGGCGTACCGCCGACGCGGGGAGCCGGGGCAGCGGCATACGGGTGGTGAGCTGGCGGGTGGCGGCCAGCAGTCCGCCGCGGGCCCGCCGGGAGACGCGCAGGACGGCGACATCCGCGGGCCTGCCGTCGCGGCGCGGGAATTGCTCGGGGAAGCCGAGGATGCCGTTGATGTCGGCGCCGCGGAAGGCGTAGACGGACTGGTCGGGGTCGCCGAAGGCGACCAGCGTCCGGCCCTGCCCTGCCAGCGCGGTCAGCAGCCGCACCTGCGCCGGGTCGGTGTCCTGGTACTCGTCCACATAGACCGCGTCGTACCGCCTCGACAGCTCCCGGTGCACCTCGGGCTGCCGGGCGAGCAGCACGGCCCTGTGCACCAGCTCGGTGTAGTCGACCATCCCGCCCAGCTCGGTGACCTCCAGGTATTCGTCGAGGAAGGCCGCCGCCGCGGTCCAGTCGGGCCGGCCGATGCGGTGGGCGAAGTCGGCGAGGGCGGCCGGGCCGAGGCCCAGTTCGCGGGCGCGGGCCAGCACCGCCCGCACCTCGTCGGCGAAGCCCCTGGTGGTGAGCGCGGCCCGCAGGTCGTCGGGCCAGCGCACCCGGCCGCGGCCTTCCCGCTCCAGCGCGGCCTGGCCCGCCAGCAGTTCGCGGACCAGCAGGTCCTGCTCGGGTCCCGACAGCAGCCTGACCGGGTCCTGGAACGCCTCGGCGGGCTGGTGCTCACGGACCAGGGCGTAGCAGAAGGAGTGGAAGGTGCTCGCCCGCAGGCCGCCGAGGCCGCGGGCCGCCATCCGGTCGCGCAGGTCGACGGCGGCCCTGCGGCTGAACGTCAGGACCAGGACGCGGTCCGGCGCGGTACCGGCCCGCACCCGGGCCAGCACCGATTCGATCAGCGTGGTGGTCTTTCCGGTGCCGGGTCCGGCCAGGACCAGCAGCGGCCCGTCCCGGTGCTCAACCACCGCCCGCTGTGCCGCGTCCAGCACAGGGGGCCGTACGGGCGCCGGGGGCGTCCGCAGCAGCCGGTAGCCGACGGCCGCGGAGGCCGCCTGGGCGGGAGGGGGAGACAGGATCACGTGGTTCGCCGGTTCGTTGGAGGCTTGAGCGGTGGTGCGGTGGTGCGGTGGCACGAGCGGGTACGGGGGCGGGCGCGGGTGGCCGCGGGTCCCCGACGCTACGCTGTGCGCCGCGCGGGCCGCGCGCGCCCCGGGGACACGCCGGACACTCCGTGCGGGGCGCCGATGCCGTGGACGGGTCCCGGATGGCGGAAGCTGGAGGGCATGAGCTTCCGGCCCTCAGCCGTCGGCGGCGCCGCCCGCGCCCGGCGTGCGCCCGTCCCAGCGCGCCCGGCGCATGTCGACCCGCGGTATGTGGCCCTCGCTCGCGGGCCCCGCGGTCCGCAGCGGCGTGCCCTCGGCGCGGTAGGCGTCCAGGGCGCGCCGTTCGTGGCCCGGCAGCAGGACGCCGTCGGCCCGCACCACGCGCCACCAGGGCACCCCGCTGCCGTACAGCGCGAGCGCCCGGCCGACCTGCCGGGGGCCGCCCTCGCCGAGCCATTCCGCGATGTCGCCGTAGCTCATCACCCGCCCGGCCGGGATCAGGTCGACGGTGTCGAGCACCCGCTCCGCGTAGTCGCCGGGCGCGCCGGGGTCGTACTCCTCGCTCATCCGCCCCATCCTGCCCCAGGCCGCCGACACCCGGGGGGTTCCGGTGCCATCCGTATGGTGGTCATGCCACCATCGTCCCGGCGGTGACTGGTGATACGTGATCAAGAAGAGACCGAAGCGGATCAGCCGGGCGCGGACAAGGCCGGAGGGGCCTCCCGCGCCCGTAAAGCGCTGCCCGCGCCCGGTGGCGGCGCCGCGGACGGTGCCGCGGCCCACGCGTCCCGCGACAAGGCGAAGGCCACGTCCGAGCGCGACGGCGACGCAGTGAGCGACGGCAACGGCCGCGACACAGGCCGCGGCAAGGACGAGGGCACGGACGGCGACGGCGGCGACGCGCGCGACGGCGAGCACAGCCATACCGTGGTCCCCGAGCCCGGCCCCACCCCGGTCGCCGTCGACGAACCGCTGCTCGCCGCCCGGGTGCACCGGCCCGCCGACCTGATGCGGTTCCTGTTCGGTCTGCTCGGCATCGCGGTCGTGCTCGCCATCGCGGGCTTCGCGCACGCGACGACGACCGGCCTTGAGACGGACATCACCAAGGGCACCGACCACGCGCCCGACGCGCTGGCGTCGTTCGCGGGCCTGACCGCGAGCGTCGCGGTGCTGATCGTGCCGGTCGCCTTCGCGATCGAGCGGCTTGCCAAACGGGACGGGCTGCGTATCGCCGACGGTGTGCTCGCCGCCGTACTGGCGCACGGCACCGCCCTTGCCACGGACCTGTGGGTGACCAATTCGGCGCCCGGCCCGATCCGCGAGGCGCTGACGCACAACGCTCCGTCCGGGAGCGGCATGACCGATCCGGTGCACGGGTACCTGGCGCCGGTCATCGCCTATGTCACGGCGGTCGGCATGGCGCGCCGCCCGCGCTGGCGGGTGGCGCTGTGGTTCGTGCTGCTGCTCGACGCCTTCGCGGTGCTCGTCGGCGGCTATACGACGCCGTTCTCGATCGCGGTGACCGTCCTGATCGGCTGGACCATCGCCTATGGCACCGTCTACGCGGTCGGTTCGCCCAACGTGCGCCCCACCGGGCGGCAGCTGCTGGCCGGGCTGCGCCGGGTCGGTTTCAGCCCGCAGACCGCCCGCAGGGTCCAGGTGGACGGGCCCGAGACGGCGGACTCCGACCGCGGGCGCGGCTATCTGGTCACCCTGGAGGACGGACCACCGCTCGACGTCACCGTGGTGGACCGCGAGCTCCAGGCGCACGGGTTCTTCTACCGCGCCTGGCGGCGGCTGTCCCTGGTCGGCGGGATCACCCAGCGGCGCAGCCTGCTCTCGCTGCGGCAGGCGCTCGAACAGGAGGCGCTGCTCGCGTACGCGGCAATCGCCGCGGGTGCCAACGCGCCGAAGCTGATCGCCACCTCGGAGCTGGGTCCCGACGCGGTGATGCTGGTCTACGAGCACATCGGCGGCCGGCGGCTCGACGCGCTGACCGACGAGGAGATCACCGACACCCTGCTGCGCGAGGCCTGGACGCAGGTGCGGGCGCTCCAGTCGCGGCGGATCGCGCACCGGCGGCTGGTCGGCGAGTCGCTGCTGGTGGACCGCTCGGGCCGGGTCTTCCTCACCGACCTGCGCGGCGGTGAGATCGCGGCGGGCGACATCGTGCTGCGGATGGACGTGGCGCAGCTGCTGACGACGATGGCGCTGCGGGTCGGCCCCGAGCGCGCGGTGGCGTCCGCGGTGGCGGTGCTCGGCCCCGACGCGGTGGCCAGCTCGCTGCCGCTGCTCCAGCCGATCGCGCTCAGCCGCGCCACCCGCGCGCAGCTCAAGCAGCTGGCCAGGGAGCGGGCCCAGCGGGAGCGCGAGGCGGTGCTCGCCGCCTCCGCGGCCGAGAAGGAGGCCCGCGAGAAGCAGCGTGCCGAGGACGCGGCGGCGGCCCGCAGAACGGCACGTGCGGGCCTGGACGGGGCGCCCGGCGCCGAGCGGGCCGGCGCGGAGGGGAAAGAGGGCAAAAGCGAGGAGAAGCCGGCCTCCAAGGCCGAGCGCAAAGCCGAGAAGCGGGCCATAGAGGACGCGCTCGAAGAGGCCCGCGAGGAGGATCTGCTGTCCCGGATCCGGCAGCAGGTGCTGCTGATCCGGCCGCAGGCCCCGGTCGAGCCGGTCCGGCTGGAGAGGATCAAGCCGCGCACCCTGATCACGGTGATCGCCGGTGCCTTTGCCGCGTATTTCCTGCTGTCGCAGCTCAGCTCGGTGCCGATCGGGCACGCCATCGCCAATGCCGACTGGCGGTGGGCGGCGATCGCGGTCGCGGGATCCGCGGCAAGTTATGTCGCCGCCGCATGTGCGCTGGCCGGCTTCGTGCCGGAGAGGCTGTCGCTGGTGCGGACGGTGCAGGCGCAGATCGCCGGGTCCTTCGTGAAGCTGGTGGCGCCCGCCGCGGTCGGCGGAGTGGCGCTGAACACCCGTTACCTACAGAAGGCCGGGGTGCGGCCGGGCCTGGCCGTGGCAAGTGTCGGCGCCTCGCAGCTGGTCGGCCTCGGCATGCACGTGCTGCTGCTGATGACCTTCGGCTTCATCACCGGTACGGAGAAGACGCCGTCGCTGTCGCCATCCCGTACGGTCATGGCGGGCCTGCTGACCGCCGGTGTGCTGGTGCTCGTGGTCACCGCGGTGCCCGCGCTGCGCAAGTTCGTCTCCACCCGGGTACGGGCGCTGTTCGCCGGTGTCGTGCCGCGCATGCTGGACGTGCTCCAGCGGCCCGGCAAGCTGGCCACCGGGATCGGCGGCACCCTGCTGGTGACGGTCACCTTCGTGATCTGCCTGGACGGCTGCGTACGGGCCTTCGGCGGCAATCTCAGCTACGCGGCCGTCGCGGTGGTCTTCCTGGCGGGCAACGCGCTGGGCTCGGCCGCCCCGACGCCCGGCGGTGTCGGCGCGGTCGAACTGGCGCTGACCGGCGGTCTGATCGCGGCGGGCCTGCCCAAGGAGGTGGCCACCCCCGCGGTGCTCTTCTTCCGGCTGCTGACCTTCTGGCTGCCGGTGCTGCCGGGCTGGCTGTCCTTCACCCAGCTCAGCCGCCGCGGGGAACTGTAGCGCCGGCCTGTGGCGCCGGAGGGGCGCACAGCAAAGGGGCCGGCGCAGAAGCGCCGGCCCCTTCGGGCGTTCCGACCGCCGATCAGTAGATCGGCTTGTGCGGCTCGACGGTGTTGACCCAGCCGATCACGCCGCCGCCGACGTGGACGGCGTCGGAGAAGCCCGCGGACTTGAGGACCGCGAGGACCTCGGCGCTGCGCACGCCGGTCTTGCAGTGCAGCACGATCCGCTTGTCCTGCGGGAGCGTCGCCAGGGCGGCGCCCATGATGAACTCGTTCTTCGGGATCAGCTTCGCGCCGGGGATGGACACGATCTCGTACTCGTTCGGCTCGCGGACATCGATGATCTCGATGTTCTCGCCGTCGTCGATCCACTCCTTGAGCTGCTTGGGAGTGATCGTCGACCCGGCCGCCGCCTCCTGCGCCTCCTCGGAGACGACACCGCAGAAGGCCTCGTAGTCGATGAGTTCGGTGACCGTGGGGTGGTCGCTGCAGACGGCGCAGTCCGGGTCCTTGCGGACCTTGACCGTGCGGTACGTCATCTCCAGGGCGTCGTAGATCATCAGCCGGCCGACCAGCGGCTCGCCGATGCCGGCCAGCAGCTTGATCGCCTCGGTGACCTGGATCGAGCCGATCGAGGCGCACAGTACGCCGAGCACGCCGCCCTCGGCGCAGGACGGCACCATGCCGGGCGGCGGGGGCTCGGGGTAGAGGCAGCGGTAGCAGGGGCCGTGCTCGGACCAGAAGACCGAGGCCTGGCCGTCGAAGCGGTAGATCGAGCCCCAGACGTACGGCTTGTCCAGCAGGACGCACGCGTCGTTGACCAGGTAGCGGGTCGCGAAGTTGTCGGTGCCGTCCACGATCAGGTCGTACTGCGCGAAGATCTCCATCACGTTCTCGGCTTCGAGCCGGGTCTCGTGCAGGACGACGTTCACCAACGGGTTGATCCCCAGGACAGAGTCGCGGGCCGACTCGGCCTTGGAGCGGCCGATGTCGGCCTGGCTGTGGATGATCTGGCGTTGCAGGTTCGACTCGTCGACCTCGTCGAACTCCACAATGCCGAGCGTGCCGACACCGGCGGCCGCGAGGTACATCAGGGCCGGCGAGCCGAGACCGCCGGCGCCGACACACAGCACCTTGGCGTTCTTGAGCCGCTTCTGCCCGTCCATGCCCACATCGGGGATGATCAGGTGACGCGAATATCTGCGGACCTCGTCAACGGTGAGCTCGGCGGCCGGCTCGACCAGGGGTGGCAGCGACACAGGGACCTCAGCAATACGTTTGGTCGGTCTCAGACGGTACGGACTCCACGTGCTCGCACACGCGCATCCCTGCAACACTGCCACGCCGGTCTTCATTCCAAGACACCCGGTCCGAGGACCGAGACATCCGACGGTCACATCGTGGGCGGCGGCCGGTCCGCGGCCCCGCCGCCGGCCGCGCGGACCACCCGGTCCCAGTATCCGGGCGGCCCCGCCCACGGGTCGGTCCCGTAACCCGGACCGGAGGCGCGGGATCCCGTACGCCGCCGGGTCCCGGTCAGACGCGGCATGCCGCCTCCATCCACACGTCGGCCAGCGACTCCTCCAGGCCGATCCGCGGCCGCCAGCCCAGCCGGTCGCGTGCGGTACGGACATCGGCCTGCTGCCACAGCCCGCACCCGTCGGGATACGGCGGCATCGTCACGGCGCCGGGGGCCTGCGTCTCGTCCAGGTCGCGGACGGTGCCCTCGTAGCCCGCGACATGGGCCAGCGCGGCGGCCATGTCCCGCATCCGCACCGCCCGCCCGCTGCCGATGTTCACCACGCCCTGCGCGGCCGACAGCGAGGCGGCGTGCACCGCCCTGGCCACATCGCGGGCGTCGATGAAGTCCCGCTGCACGGCCAGGCCGCCGAGCCGCAGTTCGGGGTCGCCGTTCTGCATCGCCCGGCGCAGCGCCTCGGCGACCCGGCCCATCGGCGCGCCGGTCGGGGTGCCGGGGCCGACCGGGCTGAACACCCGCAGCACCACCGCGTCCAGGCTCGACCCGAGCACCAGCTCGGTCGCGGCGAGCTTGCTGACCCCGTACGGGCCGCCGGGCCGCGGCGGGGCGTCCTCGCCGGTGGACGAGCCCACCGGCGAGGGGCCGTACTCCGAGCCGCAGCCCAGCTGGACCAGCCGGGCGGCGATACTGCTGCGGCGCATCGCCTCGCAGACCGTGGCGACGGCCACGGTGTTCTGCCGGGTCAGCTCGCGGGCGGCGCCACGGGTGGTGCCGGCGCAGTTGACGACGACGCCGGGATGGACCGCGTCGAGGAAGCGGGCGAGCACGCCGGGCGCGCCGCTGGACAGGTCGAACCTGACGTCGGCGTCGTCGCTGCGGCCCAGCGCGGTGAGCTGGACGGCCGGGTCGGCGAGCAGCCGCTCCGCGACATGGCGGCCGAGGAAGCCGTCGGCTCCGAGCAGCAGCACTCTCATCGGGAGCCTCCGAGCGGTGCGGTGCGGAGCTGCCGGTGTCGGGTCAACAAATGCGTGATCAAGGGTCTCTTTCTCCTGGTCGGTGTGACAGAGGTCAGTGGCGCCCGGCGAGCGGCGGGCGGTGGGCGGCGGCCCGGGCGAGCAGGCGGAACGCCCGGGCCGCCAGTACGAGGGCGGCGGCGCCGCAGGCGGCGGCCTCCGCGGTGCCGCCAGGCGGCGCGAGGTGGCCGGGGGCCGCCGCGAGCACGAGGGTCAGCGCCTCGGCGGCGCAGGCCGCGGCCAGGCCCGCCGCGGCGGTCGCGGCGTGCCCGTGCACGGCCAGCAGCCGGGCGGTGAACAGCAGCACACCCAGCGCGGCCGGCCCGGCGAGCGGTGCGGACTCCGCCACGGCGGCGGCCAGCAGCAGCGCGGTCTGTACGGCGGCGTGCCCGGCCAGGGCCGCGGCAAGGCGAGGGCGTACGGCGTCGGCGAAGTCGGCGAGGCCGTGGCTGGGGGCGAGTTGGGCGCGGGCGGCGACGGCGAACCAGCGGGCCAGGGCCGCGGCGGGCAGCAGGCCGAGCGCCAGCGCCGCGAAGGCGGCGGTGCCTGCCCCGGTGTCGAAGCGGCCGCGGCCCGCGAGCGCGGTGACGGCCTGCGGGCCGTAGAGGGCGAAGCCGAGCAGGCCGTACGTCCAGATGGCCGCGCCCGCGCCATGTGCGAGACGCAGCGGGCCGCCGCGCAGGGCCGCCCACAGGGCGACGGCCGCCAGCCCCGCGGCCGGCGCGGCTGCCGCGGGGAACCTCGCCGCCAGGACGCAGCCGGCCCCGGGCAGCAGGTGCACCGCGACGGTCCACCCGCCGAGCCACGCGCCGCCCGCCGCCGGCTCCCCCGGGGCGGCCACCCGCCCCGCCCGCGGCACCCGTGCGTACAACTCCTCGGCCAGCCCGAACACATCACGGTGCCGCAGCCGCCGCGCCTCCCCGTCATTGACCCCGCACGCCTCAAGACCCGCGGCAATCTCCCACGCGTCAACCGCCCCCGCGACCATGGCCCGGTGCCGGTGCATCACGGCCAGCACGGGGTCGGCGGGGCCGTGGCGGGGCGGCGCCACGGCAGGCAGGCGGGCGCCGCCGGGGGGACGCGGCGCCGCCGCCGCGGCCGGTACACGGGGACCGCCGGGAGCGTGGCGGGGCGGCTGCGAAATCGATTCGGCACCGCGGCCCGCGCCGGGGCGATCCCGCGGTTCGGGGCGCGGCTCGCTGGGACCCGATCCTGGTACGTCCACGCCACGCTCGGGGCGCGGCCCGTCCACGCCAGCACCCGGGCGCGGGTCGCCCGCCGCAAGACCGCGACCTGACGCCTCCGCCGCAAGGCCGAGGCGCAGCCCGTCCACGCCAGCACCCGAGCCCAGCTCACCCGCCACTCGGCCAGGGCGCGGCCCATCCACGCCAGAGCCGAGGCGTGCAGAGTTCGGCGGGGCTTCGGATATGGGGGGCTGGGC
>NZ_JAJSYW010000237.1:0-8631 GCF_036815005.1 Streptomyces sp. IBSBF 2435
GGCCGGGACGGCAGGGGTCGCAGCGCGGGTGGCCGTGGAGAAGTACCCGCTGCCGCAGCAGCACGCGCAGGTGCTGCGCGAACTGACCGCCGGCGTGGAGGAGTCCGCCGACGCCATGCGGCAGGGCGACGGTACGGGCGAGGGCGGGCTCGACGCGGCGCTCGCGCTGGACGCCGCGATGGCCCGGCGCGGGGTGCGGGTACGGGCGGTGTATCCGCGGGCGCTACTGGCGGTGCCGCAGCACGCCGCCCACCTGCGGCAGGTCTCGGACGCCGGCGTGAGCGTACGCGTCCTCGACCACGTGCCGCACGACCTGATGGTCTTCGACCGGCGGACGGTCTGCCTGACGGCCGGGTCGGCAGCGGACTCCGAGGGCGGCGCCGCGCCGCTCGTGCGGGTCAAAGGGCCGTTGCTGGCCGCGTCCTTCGCGGCGATCTACGAGTCGTACTGGCAGCGGGCCACTCCGCTGTCGCGTACGTCGGCGGGGCCGCACCACGTCCAACTCGGCGCGCGGGAGAAGGCGGTGATCCGGTTGATGACCAACGGCTACAGCGATGACAGGATCGCCAGGAAGCTGGGCATCACGACCCCGGACGTGCAGTCGGTGATGGCCGCGCTGATGGAACGGCTGCACGCCGGCAGTCGTTTCGAGGCCGGGTACAAGCTCGCCCGCGAGGTCGATCCGCGGGACCTGTGAACGAGTGCGACCCTCGAAGCACACGGGCCGGTGGCGGCCCGGGAGGGAGCCGTGAGCGGCATGCGCGACCGCGAGGCCATGCAGACCCTGCTCGCCCGGGCCCGGGCGCGGGTCGATCCCGGGGAATTCGGGCTCGCCCCGCGCGGCGATCCGCGGGGCCGCAAGGTCGCGGGGCTCACGCACGACCACATGACGCGGCTGCTGGGCTGGCCCGACCACAAGTACGGCTATGTCGAGCGCGGCCGGCTCGCCGTCATCGAGACCGAGCTGCTCGAACCCATCGCGCGGATACTGCACTTGTCCGACCACGAGTGGGAGGCGCTGGTCCTCTACGCGACCGGGCTGCCGCCCGCCTACCGGCTCGACCCGCAGCTGGGTCGGGCGGTGCCGAGGGCCTGGGAGCAAGTGCTGCGCGGCTCACGCGAGATGGCGTACGTCAGCGACGCCGCCTGGGACATGGTGGCGTACAACTCGGCCTTCACCCGGGTCTTCCAGCGGCGCGAGGTCCCGGGCAACGTCATGCGCTGGATGCTGCTTGCCCCCGAGGCCCGCGTCACCCTCGGGGACTGGGAGAACAGCTGGCTGCCGCTGCTCGTACCGCAGTTACGGGCGGCCGTCGTCGCCAACCCGCACAACAGGACGCTGGCGCAGTTGCAGGCGGACGCCGGGCGCGACCCGGTGGTGGCGCGCTCCCTGAACGAGCCGACGGGTGAGTACATCGGGCCGCGGGCGGAAAACGCCCTGCCGCTGATCCATGCCGAACTCGGGCCGGGCTGGGCTACGTTGTGTGCGGCGGGCCCCTTCGGGGTGCCGAGCGGGCGGCTGATGTTCGTTCTGTTCGACCAGGGCGAGCGGCCGCGCCCCGGACCCGCCATCTCGGCGCCGGCAACCGAGGCGGTGGACCCGGTGCGACCCGGACAGCCCGTGCCGCGGGAACGGCCCGGGCCGCCAGGCGAGACCGCCAGTACGTCCGCGCGGCCCGCCGGGCAGCACAATGAGTCACCATGAACCTCCCTCTGCCGCACGCCCTGCGGTCGCTGACACCGAACGTCCACGCTTGGCTCCCGGACGGCCACGCGACCTGGGGCATGGCCAACTGCGTCGTCGTGACGGGACGACACGCGGGATCCGGCGCCGCACTCCTGGTCGACACCCCGTACACCGCCGACATGACCCGCCACCTCCAGCAGCTCATCGCGGCCCTCGGCGAGGGCAAGGGCACACGTGAGGGCAAGAGGGATGACGGCGACGGCTCAGCAGCGCGGCCCGGCATCCGTACGGTCGTCAACACGCACGGTAATGGCGACCACTCGTACAGCAACGGCCTCTTCCCCGGCGCCGAGATCATCGCCACCGACGCCAACAGCGAGCACCTGTGCGCCGAGCCCTCGCCCGCCGCCCTGGCCGGGCTGATCGCCGGGAGCGACCCGGACACCGCCTTCGGGGCGTACGTGAAGCGGCACTTCGGCCGCTACGGCGACTTCGGCGACGTGCCAGTCGTCCGCCCGAACCGCACCTTCAGCGGCGAACTCGACCTGGACGTCGACGGGGTGGCGGTGCGGCTGATCGAGGTGGGGCCCGCGCACACCGCGGGCGACCTGATCGTGCACCTGCCGGAGGAGGGCGTCGTCTGCGCGGGCGATGTCCTCTTCAACGAGGACCATCCGGTGCACTGGGCGGGGCCGTTGGAGGCGGTGCACCGCGCCTGCGTGCGCATCCTGGACTGCGCGCCGCGGGTCGTGGTGCCGGGGCACGGCCCGGTGATGACCCCCGCGGATGTCCGCCGCTACGCCGACTACGTGTGGGACTTGCGGGCCGCCGTCCACCGCGGGCACGCGGCGGGCCGGCCGCTACCGGTGCTCGCGGCCGAACTGATCGCCGAAGACCCCTACCCGCGCTGGGGCCTGCCCGAGCGGATGGCCGTACTCGCCGCGATCGAGTACCGCGCGCTGGACGGCGTCACCGAACGCCCCGACCTGGTGGGCCTGCTGGCCTTCGCGGCCGGTTTCGCGCACGACCGTGTGAGCGGTACGGCGGCCGGGAGCGTACCGGCCGGCAGCGGCGGCTGAGCAACCACGCCCGAGCGGCTGCCGCATGGGGACGATATGCCGACGACCCCGGCGTCGGGGGGGGTGTACGCCGGGGCCGCCGGCTGTTCTTGGGGCGGCGGGCCGCAGGGCCTGCGGGTGACCGGTTCGGCGGACGTGCGCGGCCACGCGCATGTCCGAACGCACCGGCGGCGAGGGGCGGCGCCTCAGACGGCGACGTCGTGGCCGTACAGCCACGGCACCGGGTCGACCGGCGCGCCGCCGCCCGGCCGTACTTCGAGGTGCAGATGCGGCCCGGGCACATTGCCGGTCGCGCCGACCCGGCCGATCGTGTCGCCCGTGGTGACCTCGCCGGACGTGGCGACCATCGTCGAGAGGTGGCAATACCACAGCTCGGTGCCGTCATCGAGGCGCAGGACCACCCGGTAGCCGTACGAGCCCGCCCAGCCGGCCGAGGTGACCGTGCCGCTGTGGACGGCGTGCACCGGGGTGCCGGTGGGGGCGGCGAAGTCCTGGCCTGTGTGGGTGGCCCACATGTTGCCGGACTCGCCGAAGGCGGCGGTGAGGGTGTAGGACGCCACCGGCTTGACGTAGGAGGCGGCGAGTTGGGCGAGCCGGTCGGCCTCGGCCTTCGCGGCGGCCTCGGCGGCGGCCCTGGCCTTCGCGGCGGCCTCCGCCTTCGCGGCGGCGGCCTGCTCGCGCACCTTGCGGGCCGCGGCTTCCTTCGCCGCCTGCTCGGCGGCGAGCTTCTCGGCCGCCTCGCGCTCGACGCGGGCGGCGGCCTCGCGCTGCCGGGTGACCTGCTCGATGATCCGGGTGCGGAGGGCTTCGCCGGGGTCGGCGGGAACGGCGGCGGGCGGGGTCGCGTCCTCGTCGCCCGCGGGGTCCCGGCCGGCGTCGGTCGCGTGAACGACGGCGGAGGGGTCGTACGTGGGGGTGCCGACCGCGACGTCGGGCTGCGCGGCCGCGATGGCCGGCGCCGGGAGGACGTCGAGGGCGTCGGGGAAGGCGGGCGTGTCGGGCAGCGATATCGGGGGCGCGGTGGCGGGTGCCTCGGCCGCCGCCGCCACTCCGCCGGCGCCGACCGCGGCCATTGCCGCGAGACCGATCATGGTGGACCCGACGGCGGCACCGCGGGCCGGCAGCCCGGCGCGCTGCCGCGGGAGGCGGAGCTGGCTGCGCAGGCCCGCGGCCTCGGAGCCGTAGTCGAACTCGCCGTCGGAGCCGGAACCGGAGTCGGAGACGGCGGGGCCGTCGGACGGGCCGCCGGCCGGCACGGACCCGTCCCGCTCCCCGAAGGGCCACTCCCCGGTCGGTTCTGCTACCGGGGCAGGAGCGTAGGCAGGCTGGTTGGACGCCACGGGGGCGCACTCCTTTCCTTCCTTCTCGCCTACCGGGTTAGCTGACGGGTTCGGAGCAGGAAGGTCTCCTACGGGCCTGACGGCTGCCCGATTCACCCCATTGGACCCCTCCCGCGGTAGCGGAAGGGCGGGTCCCCGGTTCCCGCGGACGGGATTCGGCAAGCGCACGGTGCCGCCTGTCGGCGGCGGTGACGACCGCGCTGCGTTATCGAACGTTAATAGAGCCGGAGAGGTTTTCCAAGCCGAATCGGAGAGTTGGGGGCGGGAACCAATCGGACAGGGTGTATGTAGAGCATATGAACCGGACACGCGGCGTGGCCTGACGGTGATGTGAGCGTGTGTCAGTCGTTATCGGAGCGGTCGGAATGACTACGGGCGGTGAGTCGGTGACGGCAGGGCGCAATGGCGTACGAGTCCCGGCCGGTACGGGCGTGCGCGGGCGCACAGGTGGGGGCGCGAGGCGGAGTGCGCTCCGCCGTACGGATGAACGCGCGGACACGGACGGCCGCGCGGGCAGGCAGGCCGGGGTGCGCGCGGAGATATCCGCGGGACCGGCGACAGGGGTGCCAGTGGTCTGGACCTGTGCCAATTCACGAACCGCTTGGCATGCCATGGGCGCGGGCCGCACGATGGGCGGGCCCCACGTTCTTGTCATGCACCCGTCCCCACCATGACGCCTCAGGGAGCCTTCGATGGAACGCCCCAACTCCGCGGTGCCCAGTCGCCGTTCGCTGCTGCGCGGCGGGCTCGGACTCGGTGCCGCCGCCACCGGGGGCCTGGCCGCCGGCCTCCGGCCCGCCGGCACCGCCCAGGCCGCCACCGCGTCCGGCAGCCCCCGCGCCGCCGCGGTCGACTACCCGTCAGCCGCCTGGGCCCCGGCCAGCACCGCCAACTACACCGCGGCCAACCGCCCGACCACCTATCCGGTGCAGCTGGTGATCATCCACGTCACCCAGGAGACCTTCACCGACACGATCTCGCTCTTCCAGAACCCGGCACACGCCGCCGCGGCACATTACGTCGTCCGGTCCGCAGACGGCGCCATCGACCAGTGCGTCCGCGAGCACGACGTCGCCTGGCACGCGGGCAACTGGGACTACAACACCCGCAGCATCGGCATCGAGCACGAGGGCTGGGTGGACCAGCCGGCCTACTTCACCACGGCGCTGTACCACTCCTCGGCGGCACTGACCGCGGCGATCTGCGACAAGTACGGCATCCCCAAGGACCGCAACCACATCCTCGGCCACTCCCAGGTACCCGGCACCGACCACACCGACCCGGGTCCGAACTGGGACTGGGTGCGGTACATCCGGCTGGTCAACGGGGTCTGACGCCGGCCTGGTCCCGGCCCGCTCCCCCGCGGGCCGGCGCGGTCAGCGCGGCTCGCGGCCCCCGTCGGGGCCGTCCAGCGGGAACATGACGCTGAGCCGGGGCAGGCGCCTGGCCGCCTCCTCCTCGTCGCGGGCCGTCCAGCGGCGCCCTGCCGGGTCGCGGCCGCCGGAGGGTGCGGGGGACCAGGTACGCCCCGGGACGTCGGCAGCGGCGCGCTGGGAGGCCCGTACGGCGGCGTAGAAGGCGTCGCCGAAGTCCTCCGCGGGGCCGGTCGCCAATTCGTACGCCTCAAGCCCGAGCGCGTCCAGGGCCGGCCAGCCGGGGCGGTCCTCGGCGGGCCAGCCGGCCCGGGGGCGGCCGGCCAGCCGGGAGACCTCGGGCGCGTAGGCGAGGACGTCGGGGTCGTTCACCGCGGCCTCGAAGACGGCCCGGCCCAGCCCGATCAACCAGTACCGGAAGGCGTGGAATGCGTCGTTGGAACACCAGCCGCCGAAGATGCGGTCGGCCGCCCCCCACAGATTCCAGGTGAAGGCTTCTTCGGTCGCACGGTCGAGGCGGGCCTGAAAGCCCACGATCGCTTCGGCGGGCAGTCGCGCGAGCGCTTGGCGCAGCCAGGCATCCCGCTTGTCACCGCCGATTCCCTGCCGCCGGGAGTCCTCAAGGAGGGTCCAGAAGGAGTCGGTTTCCATACTCGCTGACTATGCCAGGGGCGCCTGACCACTCCAATTCCGCAGCCCGAAAAGCTCAGTTGCTGGACAGCGGCGGAAGGGGCGCCGGGCGGGTGCGCCAGCGGCTCCGCACCCGCCGCCCATGGCGCACCCGCCGACCCGTCCGCGATGCGGTGCCACTTATGGCACACCTGTCCCACTCGTCGCATTCGCACTGCCTGACGGCGCCCACCGCCGCCCCGACCCGGCCACCTGGCGCCCCCTCGGCCAGCGGTCCGGGGCAGCCGCCGAAACGCAGGAGCGGTCATTGGTGCCGCCACATAGCACAAGGGGGCGCGTGGTTTCGCCGCGTGCGCGTGCGGGGATCGCGGGTTCAGCGATTCGCGCGGCGAGCGTACGCGGTCGGAAAGCCGTTGCAGAATCAATGGCTTTCCGTACGGTCACGAAAGCGTACGGCGCGCTGCTTTCGGCGCGCTGTGCATTTCGCCCGCACGGGCGAGCCATAGGCTTTTCCCGGCCGCTTTGCGGCGCTGCGCGAAGCGCGGTTCGGCGCCCCGCGCGCACCGGGACGACGGTGGGGACATACGTGCTCCGGCTCACCTCTGCTTTCCGCGCGGCCCCCTGCGGAGTGGACCGGGCGGCCCATAGCGGTTGACCCTGGGGCGGGTTGGCACGCCGCCGAGCGCGCCGCGGGCCGGTACGTGACGGACGCCGGTACGTGACGGACGCCGGTGGCCGACGTGGCCGCTGTGGCGTCGAGTTGCCGTCGTCGTGCCCGCCGTCGCAGCCCCGGCGCTCCGCTTCCGCCCGGTCGGCAGTACCCTCTTGATCCTCACGGCTCCTCCTCTCCGGCCCCTGGGCATTTCCCGGGCCCTGCTGACGTCTTGGACGCCCAGCGCTCTCGTGGGGGAAGGCCGAACGGACGCCGTGAGCCCCGGCAGATCCGCTCGGCTGCCGGTGGAACCCGTTAACGGAACCGGGCGTCGAGGGGCTGCGGACCGCGGCCCCTCCTCAAGGGGCAGCGCGAGGGGCGGATCAGGTGCACGAGGACCACGACGGCACGGGAATACCCGGCGAGGACAAGACCAAGGCGGCGGCCGCGTCGCGTAGGACCGCGGCCCGGACCGCGAAGTCCGCGCAGGCGCCGGTGAACGGCACGCCGGAGGCCCAGCCGACCGGCACGGAGCCCGCGGCCAAGCCGGCGCCGAGGGCGCGGAGGAGCCCCGCGCCGAAGGCGACGCCGCCCGCGGCGGCCCCGGCACAGGCCTCGACCGCACAGCCCACGGCGGCCCCGAAGGGGCGGAAGACGTCCGCGGCGAAGGCGACGCCGCCCGCGGCGGCGGGTACGGCCGCGGTTACGGCTAAGGGTGCGGCTGCTGCTGCCGCAGGCACTCGCGCGGCCACGGGCACGGGTCCCGCCAAGTCCGCAGGCACAGGCCCGGCAGCGGGCACGGACGCAGCCGCGGCGGGCGCGACCGCCAGTACGGGTACGGCCACGGGCGCGGGCGCGGCCAAGACCGCGGCCACCGGCACCGGCCCGGAAGCAGGCGCGAGTACGGGCGCGGCCACAACTGCCGCCAAGGGCAGGACCACCGGCGCAGGCGTGGCCACGGCCGCCGGCACAGGCGCCGCTCCCGCTGCGAACGCAGGCGCGGCCAGAACTGCGGCCAAGGGCACGACGGCGGCCGCAGCCGCCAAGGGCGCCGGCGCGGCCAAGGCCGCAGGTACGCGTACGGGCTCGGGCGCGGCTGCGAGCACAGGCACCGCAGCCGCAGCCGCAGCCGCAGCCGCAGCCGCCAAACCTGCGGCCAAGCGCACCGCCGCCGGCGCCAAGCCCGCGACCGCCGCACAGGGCCAGCGGAAGAAGGCCGCCCCGGCGAAGGCCGTCCCCGCAAAGAGCTCCGGCGCACCGCAGAAGGCCGCGGCAGCCAAGGCGCGGCCCGCGAAGGCGGCGGCGGGCGCGACACCCTCCGCCCCCGCCAAGGCGGCACCGCCCGCTCCCCCCGCGGGCGGCCCGTGGCAGGCGCCCGGGTACGCGCACGACGAGAATGCAGGCGCCGGCGGCCAGGGCAACGTGGTGCGGGCGCGGCACGAGGCCAGCGGCACACCGGTCGCGATCACGTACCTGCCGGGCGCGCTGGCCGGGGACCAGCTCTTCCGGGAGGAGTTCCGCGGCGAGGCCGAAGCACTCCGCGGGGCCGGCTCGCCCTACGTGGCGCAGCTGTACGCGTACGTCGAGGACGGCCCGCACGCGGCGGTCGTACGGGAGCCGGTCGACGGCGTCGGCCTGGACGCGCTGCTCACCGGCAAGGGGCTGCCGACCGGACCCGAGGCGGCGCTCGCCGTCCTCAAGGGTTCGCTGCTCGGCCTGGCCGCCGTCCACGAGGCCGGCGTCCTCCACCGCGGCTACCGGCCGGCGAACGTCCTGCTCACCGCCGAGGGCCACGTCAAGCTCATCGACGTCGGCCTGGCAGAGCGCGCCACCCCCGCGGCACCCTCGGCGCCCACACCCCCCTCGGCGC
>NZ_JAJSYW010000238.1:0-5529 GCF_036815005.1 Streptomyces sp. IBSBF 2435
CCACCGGCCCCCGTACTGGAGGCGGTCGGCGTCAGCAAACGCTTCCCCGGTGTGGTGGCGCTCGACGATGTCTCGTTCACCCTGCGCGCGGGTGAGATCCACGCGCTCGTCGGGGAGAACGGGGCGGGCAAGTCGACGCTGATCAAGATCCTCACCGGAGTCCACCGGCCCGACGAGGGCGAGTTGCGGCTCGGCGGCGAGCAGGTCGCCTTCCACCGCCCGCACGAGGCGCAGCAGGCCGGCATCTCCACCATCTACCAGGAGGTGAACCTGGTCCCGCTGATGAGCGTGGCCCGCAACATCTTCCTGGGCCGGGAGCCCAGGACCCGGCTCGGCCTGGTCGACTTCCGCCGGATGCACCGGGAGACCGCCGGCCTGCTGGGCGGCTTCGGCATCACCACCGACCCGCGCCGCCCGCTGCACACCCTCGGCATCGGCACCCAGCAGATGGTCGCGCTGGCAAGGGCGGTCTCGGTACGCGCCAGGGTCGTGGTGATGGACGAGCCGACCTCGTCGCTGGAGCCGCGCGAGGTCGAGACGCTGTTCCGGGTGATCGGCGAACTGCACGGCCGCGGCATCTCGCTGGTCTACGTCAGCCACCGGATGGACGAGCTGTACCGGATCTGCGACCGGGTCACCGTGCTCCGCGACGGCCGCCGGGTGCACACCGGCGGCCTCAAGGACACCGACCGGGTGCGGCTGGTCTCGATGATGCTCGGCCGCGAGCTGGCGCAGGTGCGCAAGGAGGGCGCCACCAGCTTCGGCGACAGCAGGACCGCGGCGGCGGAGCCGGTGCTCACCGCGACCGGGCTGACCCGCCGGCATCTGCTCGACGGTATCGGCCTGGACCTGCGGCCCGGCGAAGTGCTGGGCCTGGGCGGGCTGCTGGGGTCGGGCCGCAGCGAGACCGCGAAGGCGCTGGCCGGCGCGCTGCCGCTGGACGGCGGCGAGATCACGGTCGGCGGGCGCCGGCTGTCCCGGATCAGCTCGGCCGCCGCGATCCGGGCCGGGATCAGCCTGCTGCCCGAGGACCGCAAGGCCGAGGGCATCGTGCCCGGCCTGTCGGTCCGGGAGAACATCGTGCTCGCCGCCCTGCCCCGGCTGTCCCGGTTCGGCTTCATCTCCCGGCGCAAGCAGGACCGGGTCGTGGACATCTTCATGAAGCGGCTGCGGATCAAGGCGGCCGGCCCCGAGCAGAAGGTCGGCGAGCTGTCCGGCGGCAACCAGCAGAAGGTGCTGCTGGCCCGCTGGCTGTGCCTGGAACCGCGGGTGCTGCTGCTGGACGAGCCGACCCGGGGCATCGACGTCGGCGCGAAGGCGGAGGTGCAGACGCTGATCGACGAACTGGCCGCCGAGGGCCTGGCGGTGCTGCTGATCTCCTCCGAGCTGGAGGAGCTGGTGGAGGGCGCCGACCGCATCGTGGTGCTGCGGGCCGGCGCGGTCGCCGGCGAGCTGACCGGCGACGACGTCTCCGAGGGCGCGCTGCTGACCGTACTGGCGGAGACCGCGCCGGAACCCGTACCGGAGCCCGCGGCGGACAGCGCGGAACCGCCGGGAGGACCGCGGAGGGGACAGCTGGACGGACCTCGGAACGCTCCTGACCAGGCCGCGGACCGGACAGCGGACGCCGCCGCGGACCGGACGGCCGGGCAGGCACCCGGCCCGCAGAAGGAGGACCCCCGATGACGTCGTTCGCGCTCCCGCGCGGCCTGGACCGGCCGCGGATCGCCGACGCGCTCCAGCGCTACGGCGTCTACGGCGCCGTCCTGGCGCTGCTGGTCTTCAACGCCATCTTCACCGACCACTTCCTCACCGCCGACAACCTGCGCACCCAGCTGGTCCAGGTCGCGCCCGTGGTGATCGTCGCGCTCGGCATGGCGCTGGTCATCGGCACCGAGGGCGTCGACCTGTCGGTGGGCTCCACGATGGCGCTGTCCGGCGCGCTGCTGCCGCTCTACCTCGGGTACGGGCTGCTGCCCTCGCTGCTGGTGGCGCTGCTGGCCGGGGTGGTGGTCGGGCTGGTCAACGGCTCGCTGGTGGCGCTGGTCGGCCTCCAGCCGATCGTCGCCACCCTCGCGCTCTTCGTCGGCGGCCGGGGCCTGGCCCTGGTCATCGCCGACGGGCAGCTCAAGCAGATCGAGAACACCGACCTGCTCAGCCTCGGCACCGACAGCGTGCTGGGCGTCCCGGTGGTCGTGCTGATCGCCGGGGTGCTGGCGGCGCTGGTCGCGGGACTCGTCCAGCGCACCACCTTCGGGCGCCAGCTGGTGGCCGTCGGCGGCAACCGCAAGGCCGCCGCGCTCGCCGGACTGCCGGTGCGGCGGGTACTGATCGGGGTCTACGTCATCTGCGGGGTGCTGGCCGCGCTCGCCGGGGTGCTCGCCACCGCGCGGCTGACCGCGAGCGACCCCTCGTCGCTGGGCAACCTGATGGAGCTGTCCGCGATCACCGCGGTCGTGGTCGGCGGCACCCCGCTGACCGGCGGCTCCGTCCGGGTGCTCGGCACCGTTTTCGGCGCCCTGCTGATGCAGCTGCTGCACGCCACCCTGGTCACCCACGACCTGCACGACTCCACCGCCCAGATGGTCCAGGCGGGCATCATCCTCGTCGCCGTCTACGTCGCCCGGGAGCGCAGAGCCCGATGAAGTCCCTCGTGAATCCCGCCCCGCCCGCACCCGCCGGGCCGCCGCCCCCGCTCACCGCGGCCGCCGAACCCCGCGCCGGCGGCCGGCAGCGCGCGGCCGAACTGCTCCAGCGCCAGGGCGTGCTGGCGGTCCTGGTCCTGCTCTGCGTGATCTCCTCCTTCCTCTTCTCCTCCTTCGCGACCCTGGACAACACCCGCGGCATCACCATCCAGGCGTCCTTCCTGTCGGTCGTCGCGCTCGGCATGACGCTGGTGATCGTCACCGGCGGCATCGACCTGTCGGTCGGCTCGGTCTTCGCGCTCGGCGGAGTGGTCGCCGCCTGGGCGTCGCAGTACGGCTTCCTGCCCGCGCTGCTGCTGCCGCTGGTGGTGTGCGGGGCGATCGGCACGGTCAACGGGCTGCTGGTCGCCAAGGCCGGCATGGCGCCCTTCATCGTGACGCTCGCCTCGCTGCTCGGCGCCCGCGGGCTGCTGCTCGCGCTGACCCACGAGGGCGCCAAGACGTATCTGGTGCCGCGCGGCTCGGCCTTCCAGAAGCTGGGCGGCGGCACGGTGTGGGGCTTCGGCTACCCGGTGCTGATCGCGCTCGCGCTGTTCGGGCTGGGCGGCCTGGTGCTGCAGCGCACGTCGTTCGGCCAGGCGCTGTTCGCGGTCGGCGGCAGCGGGGACGCGGCGCTGCTGATGGGCCTGCCGGTGGCGCGTACCAAGGTGCTTGTCTACACGCTCAGCGGGCTGCTCGCCGGATTCGCCGGCGCGCTGAACGCGGCCCGGCTGTCGTCGGGGGTGACCATCATCGGCGTCGGCATGGAGCTGGACGCGATCTCGGCGGTGGTGATCGGCGGCACGCTGCTGGTGGGCGGCGCGGGATCGGTGTCGGGCACGCTGTGGGGGGTGCTGCTGCTCGGCGTCATCCAGAACCTGATCAACCAGATCGGCTCGCTCAACTCCTCCTACCAGTCGGTGGTCAGCGGCGGCTTCCTGATCGTGGTCGTGGTCGCCCAGCGGTACCTGTCGGCCGCCAGACGCGGTACCTGACGGACACCGGCCGCGCACCCGCACCACATACGGGACCGGCACACTGAGGCCGGAACCGCCGTGCCTCCACAGGACGGCCGAGGGAAGGAACTCCGTGGGCGCCAGCCTCAAGGACGTCGCGCAGCTGGCAGGCGTGTCCGTCAAGACCGTGTCGAACGTGGTGAACAACTACCCCCATGTGACCCCCGGGATGCGCGAGCGCGTCCAGCGGGCCATCGACCAGCTGGGCTACCGGCCGAACCTGACCGCCCGCCACCTGCGCAAGGGCAGGACCGGCATCATCGCGCTGGCCGTGCCGGAGCTGGGCAACCCGTACTTCGCGGAGCTGGCCGGCGCCGTCATCGACGCCGCCGCGCGGCACGACTACACGGTGCTGCTCGACCACACCGCGGGCCTGCGCGAGAAGGAGCTGCTGGTCTCGCAGGGCTTCCGGGCCCATGTCATCGACGGCCTGATCCTCAGCCCGATCGAGCTGGAGGCCGCCGACCTCCTCGGCCGCCCCGGGGACGCGCCGCTGGTGCTGCTCGGCGAGCGCGAGTACGACGCGCCCTACGACCACATCGCCATCGACAACGTGGCCGCCGCCCGAAGCGCGGTACGCCACCTGGCCGGGCTCGGCCGGCAGCGGATCGCGTTCCTCGGCGCGCGCAGGGAGATGGCGCGGCAGCCCGCGCACCTGCGGCTGCGCGGCTGGCGCGAGGAGCTGACCGCGGCCGGCCTGCCGCACGACGAGACGCTGGTGGCCGCCACCGACGGCTACGGCCGCTGGGACGGCGCCGCCGCGATGAACGCGCTGCTCGACCGGGGCGCCGAGCCCGACGCGGTCTTCGCGTACAACGACCTGATGGCGCTCGGCGCGATGCGGGCGCTGGTCGAGCGGGGGCTTCGGGTGCCGCAGGACGTGTCGGTGGTCGGCTTCGACGACGTCGAGGAGGGCCGCTTCTCCACCATCGCGCTGACCACGGTCTCACCCGACAAGCAGGCCATCGCCCGGCTGGCCGTCGAGCGGGTGGTGGCCAGACTGGCCGGCGACCCGCAGTTGCAGCCGGAGCGGATACGTCCCGGCTACACGCTGGTCGCGCGGGAGTCCAGCGCCGCACGCGCCGGGTGAGCGCGGACGCGTTCCGTACGCCCGCGCGCCGGGTGAACGCGCCCGTACGCCCGCACGCCCGTCATTGTCCCGATCCGCCGACCGCCGAGGACCGCCGATGCCCGCGCCCCTACCGCACCGCTCCCCCTTCGGCCGCACCCCAGGCGGACAGCCGGTCGAGTGCTGGCGGCTCGAATCCGCGGCCGGGGTCGCCGCCGAGATCCTCACCTACGGCGGCATCCTGCACGCCCTGCACGTGCCCGACCCGGCGGGGCGCCGCGCGTCGGTCGTGCTGTCGCTGTCCGACGTGCCGGCGTACGCCGAGCGCAGCCCGTACTTCGGGGCGCTGATCGGCCGCTACGCCAACCGGATCGGCGGTGCCCGCTTCCTGCTCGACGGCCGGCTGCACCGGCTGCCCGCCAACGACCGCGGGCACACCCTGCACGGCGGCCCGGACGGCTTCCACCACCGCCTGTGGCAGGCCGAACCGCTGCCCGGGGCGCTGCGGCTGACGCTGCACAGCCCGGACGGCGACATGGGCTTCCCCGGCGGGCTGGACGTCGGCGCGACCTACGCGCTCGGCGAGGACGGGACGCTCGCGCTGTCCTTCGAGGCGCGCACGGACCGGGCGACGGTCGTCAACCTCACCAACCACGCGTATTTCAACCTGGCGGGCACGGGAGCGGATGACGGGCCGGCGTCCGGGTCCGGGTCCGGGTCCGGGTCCGGGTCCGGGTCCGGGTCCGGGTCCGGGTCCGGG
>NZ_JAJSYW010000238.1:5629-8608 GCF_036815005.1 Streptomyces sp. IBSBF 2435
TCCGGTGGGATATTGGGGCACATGCTCCGTATCGACGCCGACGGCTTCCTGCCGGTCTCCACCGAGTCCATCCCGTGGGGTCCGGAACAGCAGGTGGCGGGCACGCCGTTCGACTTCACCTCGCCGCGCGCGCTCGGCGACGGCCTGCGCGCGCCCGATCCGCAGGTCAAGGCCGCCGACGGCTACGACCACTGCTGGGTGCTGCGCCCGCCCGCCGACCCCGGGGTGCCGCGCACCGCCGCGGTGCTCCACGATCCGGGCAGCGGCCGGACGATGGAGGTGCGCACCACGGAACCCGGCATCCAGGTCTACACCGCCAACCGCCTCGACGGCTCCCTCGCCGGTCCCGACGGCCGCCGCTACGGGCCGCACGACGCGGTGTGCCTGGAGACCCAGCACCTGCCCGACTCGCCGAACAGGGCCGACTACCCGTCGACCGTGCTGCGGCCCGGCGAGGTGCTGCGCAGCCGCACCGAATTCCGCTTCCCGCACCTGGCGGGCGGGACTCGGCGGCCCACGGGCGGCGGGGAGCGGCCGTGACCGAGCCGGCGCCGCTGCTGGTGGTGGACGGCGCGAACGTCGTCGGCTCGGTGCCCGACGGCTGGTGGCGGGACCGGCGGGGCGCCGCGGCCCGGCTGCGCGACCTGCTGGTCCCGCTGGCCGCCGCCGGGCTGCCGGCGGCGAGCGGTGCCCCGCCGTGGGCGACCGGCGTACCGCTCGACGTCCTGCTGGTGACCGAGGGCGCGGCCCGCGGGGTGCCGCCGGTTCCGGGCGTGCGGATCGAGGAGGCCCCCGGCAGCGGCGACGACCTGATCGCCGGCCTCGCCGCGGACGCCGCGGGCCGCCCCTGCCTGGTGGTCACCGCCGACCGGGGCCTGCGGGCCCGGGTCGAGGCGGCGGGCGCGCACTGCGTCGGCCCGCGCGCGGTCCGCCCGCGCTGAGTCCCGGCGGGCCGTCGGCGCTGAGTCCCTGGGAGGACGTCCGCGCTGGGTCGCGGCGGGCCGGACACCACGTCCGATATCCGCTAGCCCCGGGTCCGGCGGGTGGCCATACTGGACACATGGCGACCGAGGACAGCAGGTACGAGGCGGTCCGCAGCCGGGACGCGCGATTCGACGGGGTCTTCTTCTTCGCCGTGTCGAGCACCGGGATCTACTGCCGGCCCAGCTGTCCCGCGATCACGCCCAAGCGGGCGAACGTCTCCTTCTTCCCGACCGCCGCGGCTGCGCAGGGCGCCGGGTTCCGGGCGTGCAGGCGCTGCCGGCCCGACGCGGTGCCCGGCTCCGCGGACTGGAACGCCAGGGCCGACGTGGTGGGCAGGGCGATCCGGCTCATCGGGGACGGCATCGTGGACCGCGAGGGCGTCGCGGGCCTCGCCACCCGGCTCGGGTACAGCGCCCGCCAGGTCCAGCGGCAGCTGAACGCGGAGCTGGGGGCGGGGCCCATCGCGCTCGCCCGGGCCCAGCGCGGCCACACCGCGCGCGTGCTGCTCCAGACCACCTCCCTCCAGGCGGCCGAGATCGCCTTCGCGTCCGGTTTCGCCAGCGTGCGGCAGTTCAACGAGACGATCAGGGAGATCTACGCGGCCACCCCGACCGAACTGCGGGCCGCCCGCCCCGGCCGCGGCTCCCGCTTCGGCCCGGTCGCCGCCGCCCCGGCCGGACCCTGCGGGGACCACGGCACCGCGACCGGTGTGCCGCTGCGGCTGGCCTACCGCGGCGGCTACGACTCCGCGCAGGTCTTCGACCACCTCGCCGCGCGTGCGGTCGGCGGCATCGAGGAGGTCACCGGCGACCGCGGCGCGCGCGTCTACCGCCGTACGCTGCGGCTGCCGCACGGCTCCGGTGTCGCCGAGGTCGAGGAAGGCCTCGGCAGCGGCGGCTGGCTCGAATGCCGGCTGCACCTCGGCGACCTGCGCGACCTCACGACGGCGACCCAGCGGGTGCGGCGGCTCTTCGACCTCGACGCGGATCCGTTCGCGGTCGCGGAACGCCTCGGAGCCGATCCGGCACTTGCCGGGTCCGTCGCCCTGCGCCCGGGGCTGCGGGCGCCGGGCACCGCCGACCCGGAGGAATTCGCGCTGCGCGCGGTCATCGGTGACGCCGCGCGGGCCGCCGCTGTCGCCGTGGCCTACGGCGAGCCGCTGGCCGCGCCCAGCGGCGGCCTCACCCGGCTCTTCCCCCGCCCGGCGGACCTGGCGGAGGCCGAGCTGACGGAGGTGGACGCCGGCGTCCGCCCGGTCCTGCGCGCGGTCGCCGCCGCGCTTGCGACCGGCGGGCTGCGGCTCGATCCCGGGGCCGACCGGGACGAGGCGGAGCGCCTGCTCGCGGCGCTGCCAGGGGTGGGGGTGCGGACGGCCGCGGTCATCCGTATGCGGGCGCTGGGCGACCCCGACGTCCTGCTCCTGCCGGGCTTCGCCCCGGCCCCCCGGTGGCGCCCCTGGCGCACGTACGCGACCCACCACGTCTGGGCGGCCTCGCTGTCGCGGGACCTTCCCCCGGCGGCGAACGTGCCGCGCAGTTCCCCGCGCGCCTGAGGGGGTTGCCACTTGCGGTGGCGCCCGCGCGTTGCGGTGAGCCTGTGGCCGAGCGCGCAGTTCCCCGCACCCCCGAGGGGGCGCCACCTGCCGTGGGCCTCACGCCGCGCGGTGTTCCTCGCGCCCCGAGGGGGACGCCGGCCGCAACTGCTCCTCGGCGCCGGGGCGGTCGTCGCGGGACGCGGGCGGGCGTCCTCAGGGGCGCGGGGAACTGCGCGAGCAAACCACCGCCGGGGAAGGTCCGGGCGCGAAGGGGCGGGCGGTCTACCGCCCATGCCGTCGCAGGGACTCCCTGCGGCGCCGTTCCTCGTCGAAGAGCCGCAGGAACTTCTGCGTGCTCTCGTCCGGCTCCTCCGCCCCGTCCTCCTCCTCCCGGAGCACCCCCTGCTCGCGCAGTTCGCGGTCCTGGACCATGACCGGGGGGACCGGGTCGGGGTCGGAGG
>NZ_JAJSYW010000239.1:0-8484 GCF_036815005.1 Streptomyces sp. IBSBF 2435
ACCCCCCACACCCTCAGCGGCCACTGTCCCGGCAACGGGAACCGCCGATGACCCGGGACGCGACAGCTCCCCCACCTCACCGCACGGCGTCCGGCGCTCCGCGCACCACGCCCCCCTTCGTCGTACTGCTCGGCCCCGACTACGCCGGCAAGTCCTCCGCGCTGACGGAACTCGCCGAGCACGCGCCCGCCTGGCCGATCGTCTCCCTCGATGACGGGTTCCTCGGGCCGGGCCACTCCCTGATCGGCCGATTACGCCGCAATCTGGTCGGCGATGTGCTTCCCGGCCTGCACCGCGACTACTCCGCCGACTTCATGGTCACCCTGCTGCAGACCGCGGCGCTCCACCTGCGCGACAGCATCGAGCGCGGCCCGCCCGGGACGCCGGCCCTGGTCGACTCGTACTACTACAAGATCCTCGCCAAGTGCCGGCTGGCCGGAGTCGACAGCCACCCGATGTTCGACTGGTGGCGCACCTTCCCCCAGCCGCGCCGGGTGATCTTCCTCGAAGTGTCGGCGGCGACGGCCTGGCGGCGCTGCGGCCAGGGCGCGCAGGCCAACTCCCTGGAGTTCTACGGCGAGCAGCCCGAGCAGACCTCCTTCGAGAAATTCCAGTCCGACCTGCGCACCGTCATGTGGGAAGAGGTCAGGCAGCTTCCGGTGACCGTCATCGAGGAGCAGAAACAGATCTCGCGGACCGCACAGAAGATACGAGAGGCGATGAGCCATGTCATCTGGTGACACCTGGGACGACCCGGCCCGCGTACAGCGCTACCGGGACCGGGTCTTCGGCGAACGGGAGAGTCTGCGGGCCGCGCTCGCAGACGCCAGCGTCCACCAGCAGCGGGTCCTGACCGAACTACTGGACTTCAACGCCGGCACCGAATACGGCCGCGCCCACTCCTTCGGCTCGATCCGCTCGCTGGACGACTTCCGCAAGGCGGTGCCGATCAACGACTACGCGGCGCTGGCCCCCTGGATCGACCGGATGGCGGCGGGCGAGAGCAATCTGCTCAGCGCGGACGACCCGGCGGTCTACTTCACCAGCAGCGGCACCACCGGTGACCACAAGAAGATACCGGTCACCCCGCGCTTCATGCAGCGGACCTTCTTCCCGTTCTACTACGCGGCCTGGGCGCCGCTGGTCGAGCACTTCCCCGATGTGCTCGACCGGCCGGACGCGGTGCTGAACCTCAAGCACGACCCGCGGCCCGCGCCCCCGACCACCGCCTCGGGCCACCCCCATGTCGGCGCCAGCCAGGTCGACTTCGGCAGCAAGTTCGGGGAGCCGCTGTCCGCCGAGCCCGGCACCTTCGCGCACTGGGGCACCCTTCCGGTGCCGGTCGAGCAGAACGACCACCTGGAGAAGACCTATCTGCGGCTGCGCCTCGCGGTGGAGAGCGATGTGCGCTGCGTCATCGGCATCAACCCGGCGATGGTCGCCGCCGTGCCCTACCAGCTGAACCTGTGGTGGCCCCGGCTGGTGAAGGAGATCCGCGACGGCACGCTCGGCGGGGTCCCGTACGGCAGCCCCAACCCCGAGCGGGCCGCCGCCCTTGAGCGGCTGGCCGAGCACTTCGGGACGGTGCGCCCGTCCCATGTGTGGCCCCGCATGCGGGCGCTGTTCTGCTGGACGACGGGGATGGCCACGCTCTACATGCCGCGGCTGCTCGCCGAGTTCGGCCCGGGCGTGGCAGGACTGCCCGCGCCCGTCGCCGCGTCCGAGGGTCCCGTCGGCGTGGCCTTCGACCGGCACGGGTCGGCCGGCTCCCTGGTCGTCACCGCCTCGGTCTACGAATTCCTCGACGCAGAGGAGGACGTACGGCCCGACTCGACGACCCTGACATTCGACGAGCTGGAACCGGGCCGCGACTACCACGTGATCTTCAGCCACATCGGCGGCCTGTACCGCTACGCGGTGGGCGACGTCGTACGGGTGGTGGACCGGGTCGGCGGAGTTCCCAGGGTCGAGTACGGGGGCCGCAGCACCCGCTCGGACGCCGTCGGCGAGCGGCTGCGCGACACGCACGTCATCCGCGCGCTGGCCGCGACCGCCCGGGCCACCGGGCTCGACGTCCGCAACGCCGCCTGCCGGGTGGAGCAGGCCGACGCCGCCGCCGCGCACTACGAATTCGCCGTCGCGGCCCCCGGCGGGTGGAGCGAGCAGGAGACCGAGCACTTCGGCGCCCTGCTGGACACCGCCATCGGCCACGAGGCCCCGACCTACCAGGCGGCACGTACCACCGGCCTGCTGGGCCCGGTGGTCCTGCGGCGCCTCGACAGCGACGCCTTCCTGCGCGACTGGCACACCGGCGTCGCCTCCGGTATCCGGCCCACCCAGGTCAAGGACCGGCTGTTCCGACAGGACCTCGCACTCTGGCAACGGCTGACCGGCACCGCGCAGGTCGGCAAGGGAGGACAGGCATGACCGAGACACTGGATGCCGTCGAGCGGACCGCGTTGCTGACCGCGGCCTTACGCGCGGCCGAGACCGGCCGCGAGGACCGGCTCTACAACGACCCCTACGCGGCCCGGCTGGCCGGCGACGCGGGCCCCGAACTGCTCGCCGAGATCCGCGAGGCCACGTTCCCCAGGAACGCCGCGCGCACCCTGCCGAGCACCCCCGACTACAACGCCATCCGCACCCGGCTCTTCGACGACCTGCTCCAGCAGGCGGCGCAGGAGGCGGACATGCACCAGATCGTGCTGGCGCCCGCCGGCATGGACTCGCGCGCCTACCGCTTCGGCTGGCCCGCCGGCCTGCGCTACTTCGAGGTGGACCGGCCCGCGGTGCTGGCCTACAAGGAAGCCCGGCTGAACGGGATACCCCCGCGGGTCGACCACCGCTCGGTCGCCGTCGACCTGACCTCGCCGGACTGGGAGAGCAAGCTGGTGGCGGCCGGCTACGACCCTGAGCAGCGGTCCACCTGGCTGCTGGAGGGTCTGCTCTACTACATCCCCGGCGACGACGCGCACCGCATCCTCGACCGGGTCGCGGCGATCATGGCGCCGGGCAGCAGGATCGCCGCGGACATCGTCAACTCGGCCGCGCTGACCCTGCCGAACATGCGCGGCCTGCTCGACGTGTTCGCCGGCTGGGGCTGTCCGTGGCTGTTCGGCACCGACGAGCCGGAAGCACTCTTCGACGCGCACGGCTTCACCGTGGAGGCGTTGCAGCCGGGCGACCCGGCGGCCGAGTTCGGCAGGTGGCCCGACCCGGTGCCGGACCGCGCCGAGGCCGGGGTGCGCCGGGTGTTCTTCGTCCACGGGAGGAAGGGCTGAGATGGCGGACGCAATAGTCGTCGGCGGGAGCATCGCCGGCCTGGCCACCGCGCTCGCCCTCGGCGGCGCGGGTTACGACGTCCGGGTGCTGGAGCGCGCCGCCCCGCCGCCCGAGGGACCGGTCGAAGAGGCCGTACGGGACTGGCACCGGCCGACCGTGCCGCAGGCGGTCCACTCGCACACCCTGACCTCGGTCGGCGTACGGGTGCTGCGCCGCCGGGCGCCGCAGCTGCTGAGCACGGCCCTGGAGGCCGGCGCGGAATTGCTCGACCTCATCGCGGCGCTGCCCGCACCGGTCCAGGACCGGGCCCGGGAGGTCGGCGACGACGACCTGGTGGCCCTGGCCTGCCGGCGCAGCGTCCTTGAGCTGCTGCTGTACCGGACCGTACGCGGTCTGCCGCGGGTCCGCATCGACCACGGCACGACGGTGCGCGCCCTGGTGCTCGACCCGTCGTCGGAGCAGGTGCGCGGGGTGCGCACCGACAACGGCGAGGTGCTGCCGGCCGCGGTCGTGGTCGACGCCACGGGACGGCGTACCGAATCGCGCGACTGGCTGGCCGCGGCCGGGATACCGCCGGCCGACGACCTGGTCGAGCCGTGCGCCATCACCGGTTACAGCCGCCAGTACCGGCTGCGCGGCACCGAGCGGCCGGGGCCGCTCAACCGCGGCAACGCGACCGGCGGGGTGTGGGACCACTACGCCGCCGCGCTGCACCCGGCCGACAACCACACCTTCGCCGTCGCGGTCATGGTGCCCCCGGGCGACCAGGCGACGGCCGGCCTGCGCGGGCCCGACGCCTTCACCGCGGTCACCCGGGCCACCCCCGGCATCGGCGCCTGGCTCGCCCCCGGCGTCAGCGAGCCGCTCACCGGCGTCAATGTGATCGCCTGCCCGCCGAACGTGCTGCGCGGCTCGGCCACCGGCGGGCAGCGGCCGGTGGCGGGCCTGTTCGCGGTCGGCGACGCCGCCTGCGTCACCAACCCGCTGTACGGGCGCGGGATGTCGCTGGCCCTGGAGCACGCCTTCCAGCTGGCCGACCTGCTGGAGGGCGCCCCGGTGGACCAGGACCTGGGCCGGGCCGCCGCCGGGATCGCCGAGCGGCTGTTCACGCCCTGGTACCACTTCGCGGCCCAGGAGGACAAGGAGCGCACCGTCCGGTGGAAGGCCGCGATCGGCGCGGGCCCGGCCCCGGCGCCGCAGCCCACGCCGGACGGGACTCGGACCCGCGCCGAAATGGTGCGGGACGCGGCGCTCACCGACGGGCTGGTCTGGCGTTCGGTGACCCGGGTGATCATGGGCCTGACCACCCCCGCCGCCGCCTTCGCCGACGAGAAGTTCCTGGCCCGAGTGGGCCAGGCGCCGCCGGTCGACCCGGCCCTGCTGCCGCGGGTGCCCGGCCGGGACGAGTTCGTCCGCATCATCGAGGCGGCGAAAGGAGCGTAGCGGTGTCGACTCTCCAGGCGGCCTCCGTTCTCCCGGCGGCTCCCGGTCCCCCGGCGGCTTCCGTTGTCCCGGCAGCCTCCGTTTCCCCGGCGGCCTCCGTGCGCGACGGCAGCCGCCCCACGGAGGCCGAGGTCCGGTCCCCCGCACCGCTCGGCCGCCGGGTGCTGCTGGCCCCGATCACGGTCACCCCCTCCAAGCCCCTCACCCCGAGCCACCTCAAGGGGCTGCTGTGGACCGACGTGATGTACCGGGCCACCGCGCAACTGGCAGATGTGACCTACCGCTACAGCCCCACCACCTACCACCGCACCGAGCAGACCCTGGGATTCTGGGAGTACCTCGACCGCACCGTCGGGGACGCCGACTACTCCGGTCTTTCCGAGGAGCGGATCGGGGAGATGTACGTCGGATTCCGGACCGAGGGGCGGCGGGCCGACGCCGCCGCGCTGCGGCCGTACGCCGACGCGGTCGAGCTGCACGGCTGGGTCCACCCGGCGAGTACCAGGGTGCTCGAACTGTGGGCGGCGCACTACAAGCAGCTCGGCATGCACGACCCCGGGCTGCTCGCCCACCAGCCGCCCGGCCTCGGTCTGGAGGAGGTCGTGGACCGCCTCGGGTCGCTGGGCATGTGCCTGGACCTGCGCTCCTACGGCGGCCCGGTCTTCCTGGACGCCACCCGGCACGGGCTGCCGCTGCGGCAGATCGTGGACGCGCAGAGCCGGCCCAACTACCTGGCCTGCGCGCTCAGGGAACTGGTGCCGCTGGCACCGCAGTTCGACGAGATCGTGCTGCTCTACGACCGGGAGCTGGAACCGGACTACCTGCTGCTGGAGCGCACCTTGTCCGCCTTCGGCGCGACCGTCCGCCGGGTCACGCTCGGCCGGGTGCCGATCGACGGGCAGATCCGCTCCGCGCGGCACGGCGACTGGCACGGCCACACCGCCGCGGCCCTGCTGGGCGGCGCCGCGGCGGAGTACGACGAGGAGGTGCTGCGGCTCGGGATGCGGCTGTACTTCATCGCCGTGCTCGGGCCGGGCCAGCAGCAGTCCTTCGGCCACGACGTGCTGCGGCAGAGCCTGACGCGCGCCGCCCGGCTGCTGTCCGGCGGCCGGGACACCGATCCGGCGCCGCTGCCGGAGGTCATGGCCCGGCACCGCGGCGACCACCTGTACGTCAACCCCTACCGGCTGACGTCCAGCCTGCTCGCCAAACGCCGCCCGGCGCCCGCCCACGGCCTGCTGACGGCGGTCTACCTGTGACCATCTCCCAGGACATGCTCCGCGCGGAGGTCGCGCAGCGCATCCGCGCCGCACGGCCGGAGCTGGCCGCACGGCTCGACCTGCGGACCCCCGACGGGCTGCTCGCCGCGCAGCAGGAGATCCTTCTGGCGGCGCAGGACGCCAAGGTCTCGGCGATCTGCGTGCTGCGCGGCTTCGACCTGCCGACCTGGGTACGTGCCACCTGCGCCTTCGCCGGCCGCGTGGACCCGGCGGCGGCCGTCGCGTGGCGCCAGGACTTCACCCGGACCGTCTTCCTGGCCGGGAATCCGGACAACCTCAGGGACCGGTTCACCTTCGGGCATGTCGCCGACGACGGTTCCGCGGCCTGGCAGGACCCGGTGCCCGTCGGGGACAGCAGCACCCTGCGCCGGCTGCTCAAGCTCTTCGACGGGTCGGCGGAACTGCCCACCCGGCCGCCCGCGGTGGTGCGGGTCCTGGCCGACCGGGACCCGGCCGGACGCGCCCCGGTCCGCCGTGAGCTGTACGTGGCCACCGCCGGGGTGACCATCGCCGACTGCCTGGTCCACCTCAACCACCTGCTGGTCGAAGCCGTACTCGACGGAGTCGTCGGACCCGGCGACCAGCTCACCGTCCGCCAGGCCCCCCGGCTTTCGGGACTGGCCGGCCCCTTCGCGGCCCTGCGGATCGCCAACACGCCGAGCCGTCCCGACCAGTTGCGTGCCTACGCCGCTCTCACCGAGGAAGCCCACCATGCCTGAGTCGACCACCACCCCTTCGGCGGACCGCCCGATCCGCCTCGGCTACCCCAGCTCCCCGCAGACGGCCCTCGACCTCCTCGCCGCCGCGGGGCTCGGCGAGGACCAGGCGGTGCTCGCGCCCTACGACCTCACCGACCCCTTCTCGACGCTGCGCAGCGGCGAATTCGACGTCCTGGTGGTCAAGTTCGGCCCGCGGGAGGAGGACCTCGCCACCAGTGAGGTGCTGGACTGGGAGTCCCGCGCCCTCGTGGTGAGCGCGAGCCATCCGCTCGCGGACCGCGAGAGCGTCTCCGTCGAGGAGGTCGCCGCGTACGACGCCTTCGAACGCCCCGGCGCCTTCCCCGAGTACCTGTGGGACGAGATCGTGCCGCGCCGCACCCCGCAGGGCCGCGAGATCCACCGGCGCCACCGGGTGAACACCATCGCGGAGATGATGGCGCTGGTGGTCAGCACCGACGCGGTGCACCTGTCGGTGGTCTCGCTGGCCGACATGGCGCCGCCGGTCGTCCGGGTCATCCCGGTCCCCGACCTGCCGCCCACACCGGTCTGCCTCGCGTGGTACCGGGGCGCCGAACTGCCGCCGCAGGTGGCGAAGTTCATCGCCGCGGTGGAGGCGGCGAGCTCGGCGGCACGCGAGGGGTGACGTCTGGCGGCCGGCCGCCGCGCAGGCCCCTTCGGTACGCCGGGGGTCGATGCCGGCGGCCGTGAAGGTCCCTTCGGTACGCGCGACGTCGGCGGCCGGCCGCGGGACCGCCGTCAACCGTGCAGGACCCGGCGGATCGCGTCGATCTGGTCGCGCACCATCCGCTCGGAGACCGCGGCCGCGGTGATCCCGGTGCACGCGTGGAAGGTGCCGGGGTAGTGGTGCAGTTCGGTCGGCACGCCCGCCGCGATGAGCCGGCGGGCGTAGCCGAGGTCCTCGTCGCGCAACGGGTCGAACTCGCACGCCGAGATGAAGGTGGCGGGCAGCCCCGCCAGGTCCTCGGCCCGGCCCGGGGCCGCGTAGGGCGACACGTCGGTGCGCTCCGAGGCGTCCTTGCCGCCGAGGTAGTGGTGCCAGCTCAGCAGCGCGCTGGCCCGGTCCAGCACCGGTGTGTCGACGAAGGCGAGGGCGGAGGGGGTCTCCAGCCGGTCGTCCAGCTCGGGAAAGCTCAGGCACTGCATCCGCAGCCGCACCCCGCGGTCGCGGGCCAGCAGGGCCAGCCCGGCGGCCAGCACCCCGCCCGCGCTGTCCCCGGCCACCCCGAGCCTGCTGGTGTCCACGCCCCATTCCGCGCCGTGCTCCGCCACCCATTCGAGTACGGCGTAGCAGTCGTGCAGCCCGGCGGGATACGGATGCTCGGGCGCGAGCCGGTAGTCCACCGATATGACCACGACCCCGGCCTGCTCGGCGATGCGCAGCACCGCCGAGTGGTTGGTGTCCAGGTCCCCGCTGATCAGCCCGCCGTAGTGCATGTACAGCAGCCCCGGCGCCAACTCCCCGCCGCCGCGCGGCCGATAGACCCGCACCCCCACATCGGGCCCCCCTGCGGGCCCGCCCACGCTGCGGTCCGCCACCTCCACCGCGACGGCCGGCCGGTACACCGGCAACTGCCCGATCAGCGCCGCCAACTCGGCCCGCACCGCTGCGACGTCCCCGTAGTCCGACGCCGGTAACTGCGCCGCCCACGGCAGGAGTTCAGGATCGTAGGAGTAAGCCATCAATGTCCTCCCGCACCAGCGCACGACCCGGGTCGGGCCCCGCCCGCCCCATTATCAAC
>NZ_JAJSYW010000240.1:0-8297 GCF_036815005.1 Streptomyces sp. IBSBF 2435
CTCCACCTCCCCGACCGCCACCCTCCCCCCTGGTCATGAAAGGCACATCATGACGCCCACGTCGCGATCCTCCAGAACCCTGCCCCGCGTGCTGCCGCCCCTGGCACTCGCCGTGTGCGGCGCCCTGCTCGCCGCCTGCTCAGGAGCGGGCGGCTCCGGCGGCGGCTCCGGCTCCCACTCCATCAACGTGCTGATGGTCAACAACCCGCAGATGATGGACCTCCAGAAGCTCACCGCGGCGAACTTCACCAAGACCACCGGCATCAAGGTGAACTTCACCGTGCTGCCCGAGGACGACGTCCGCGACAAGATCACCCAGGACTTCTCCAGCCAGGCCGGGCAGTACGACGTGGCCACCATCAGCAATTACGAGACGCCGATCTACGCCAAGAACAACTGGCTCGCCCCGCTCACCGCCAAGGCCAAGGCCGACACCGCCTTCGAGCAGAGCGACATCCTGCCCGCCCTCCAGCAGTCGCTGACCTACAACGGGCAGATCTACGCGGAGCCCTTCTACGGCGAGTCCTCCTTCCTGATGTACCGCAAGGACGTCTTCCAGGCGAAGAACCTGGCGATGCCCGCCAACCCGACCTGGCAGCAGGTCGCGGACCTCGCGGCCAAGACCGACGGCGCCCAGTCCGGCATGAAGGGCATCTGCCTGCGCGGCCAGCCCGGCTGGGGCGAGCTGATCGCCCCGCTCACCACGATGGTGAACACCATGGGCGGCACCTGGTTCGACAAGGACTGGGCCGCGCAGGTCGACAGCCCCGCCTTCACCAAGGCCACCAGGTTCTACGTCGACCTGGTGCGCGCGCACGGCGAGCCCGGCGCCCCGCAGGCCGGCTTCACCGAGTGCCTCAACGACATGGAGCAGGGCAAGGTCGCCATGTGGTACGACGCCACGTCGGCGGCCGGCTCCCTGGAGGCCAAGGACTCCCCGGTCGCGGGCAAGGTCGGCTACGTACCGGCGCCCGTGGAGCAGACCAAGAGCTCGGGCTGGCTGTACACCTGGGCCTGGGGCGTGCAGAAGGCGAGCAAGCAGCAGGACGACGCGTGGAAGTTCATCTCGTGGGCGTCGGGCAAGGGCTACGAGAACCTGGTCGGCAAGCAGCTCGGCTGGTCCAAGGTCCCGGCGGGCAAGCGCACCTCCACCTACGCCAACCCCGCCTACGTCGCGGAGTCCTCGGCCTTCGCCAAGCCCACCCTGACCGCGCTGGACGCCGCCGACCCGGCCAACCCGGGCGTGCAGCCGCGGCCGGCGCCGGGCATCCAGTTCGTCGGCATACCGGAGTTCACCAACCTCGGCACCCAGGTCTCGCAGGAGATCAGCTCCGCCATCGCCGGCCGGACCAGCGTCGACAGCGCTCTGAAGTCGAGCCAGTCGCTGGCGTCCAAGGTCGCGTCCAAGTACGCCAAGTGACCCTGCCCACCGACCATTCGACGGCCTCCCGGTCCACCGGGCCGGGGGCCGGGCGCGAAGCGGAGTCGCCATGACCACCCCCTCGATCACCCGCCGGATCCGGGCACCGCAGGCCGGGCGCCGGACTGCCTCCCCGACGGCCCCGCTGCCGCCCCGTGGCGCCTGGGCCCGGCGGGCCCCCCTGCTCCCCGCCCTGCTGTTCATGATCGTCGTCACCCAGCTCCCTTTCGTCGGGACCCTGGTGATCTCCTTCATGCGGTGGAACGCCCTCGACCCCGGGGACCGCGGTCTCGCCGGATTCCAGAACTACAAGACCGCGTTCACCGATCCCGACCTGCGCTCCTCGATGACCACCACGGTCGTGCTGACCGTGGCCGTGGTCATGGTCAGCCTGGTGCTGGGGCTCGGTCTGGCGCTGCTGATGGACCGGAAGTTCCTCGGCCGCGGAGTCGTGCGCACCATGCTGATCACCCCGTTCCTGGTGGTGCCGGTGGCGTCCGCGCTGCTGTGGAAGCACGCCCTGTACAACACCTCGTACGGGCTCATCAACGGCTCCCTGACCTGGCTGTGGAGCCTGTTCGGCAGCCATGACGCACCGCAGCCCGACTGGCTTTCGGTGGCGCCGCTGCTGTCGGTGGAGGCGTCCTTGGTGTGGCAGTGGACGCCGTTCATGATGCTGATCCTGCTCGCAGGGCTGCAGAGCCGGCCCGCCGACATCACCGAGGCGGCCCGGGTCGACGGCGCGGGCGCCTGGCAGATCTTCCGCTACCTCACCTTCCCGCACCTGCGCCGCTACCTGGAACTGGCCGCGCTGCTCGGCACGGTCTACGTGGTGCAGAACTTCGACGCCGTCTTCACCCTCACCTCCGGCGGGCTCGGCACCGCGAACCTGCCCTACACCGTCTACACGACCTTCTACCAGGCGCACGACTACGGACAGGCGTCCGCGCAGGGCGTGATCGTGGTGGCGCTGTCCATCATCGTGGCGACCTTCGCACTGCGGACCGTCTCGTCACTCTTCCGAGAGGAGACACGGTGATGGCCGCCGCCGCTCCGACCCTTCGTACCGCCAGGACAGCCGGGGGCACCCGCGCCCGGCGCGGCAGCGCGCTGCTGGGACTGCTCGCCTGGCTGTGCGGGGCGGCCTTCTTCCTGCCGTTCGCCTGGATGCTGCTGACCTCGCTGCACAGCGAGCAGGACGCGGCGGCCAACCCGCCGCACCTGGGCGCCACGCTCACCCTGCACGGATACCGCGAGTTCTTCGGCTCGGGCACCGGGGTGAGCCCGTGGCCGCCGCTGGTCAACTCCCTGACCGCCAGCCTGGCCGCGACCCTGCTGGTCCTGGTGCTGGCGACCCCGGCGGCCTACGCGCTGTCGATCAAGCCGGTGCGCAAGTGGACCGACGTGATGTTCTTCTTCCTGTCCACCAAGATGCTGCCCGCGGTCGCCGGACTGCTGCCGGTGTACCTGATCGCCAAGAACGCCGGGCTGCTGGACAACATCTGGCTGCTGGTCATCCTCTACACCTCGATGAACCTGCCGATCGCGGTGTGGATGATGCGCTCCTTCCTCGCCGACGTGCCGGTGGCGATCATCGAGGCCGCGTCGATCGACGGCGCGGGTCTGCCCACCGTCCTGGTGCGGATCGTCGCGCCCGTCGTGATGCCCGGAATCGCCGCGACGGCGCTGATCTCGTTCATCTTCAGCTGGAACGAGCTGCTGTTCGCCCGGGTCCTCACCGGTGTGGTGGCGGGCACCGCGCCGGTCTTCCTCACCGGGTTCGTCACCAGCCAGGGCCTGTTCCTGGCCAAGGTGTGCGCCGCCGCAGTCTGCATCTCCCTGCCGGTGCTCGCCGCCGGGTTCGCCGCCCAGGACAAGCTCGTCCAGGGCCTCTCCCTTGGAGCCGTCAAGTGAAGGCAGCCGTCATCAGCTCTCCCGGTGTCGTCGGCATCGAGACGGTCGACGACCCCGCCCCCGCAGCCGGCGAGGTGGTGGTGCAGGTCGCGGCATGCGGACTGTGCGGCACCGATCTGCACATCCTGCAGGGCGAGTTCGCGCCGACCCTGCCCATCGTGCCGGGGCACGAGTTCGCCGGCACGATCGTCGCAGTGGGCGCGCGTGCCGAGGGGCTCGCGGTCGGCGACCGGGTCGCCGTGGACCCCTCGATCTACTGCAACGAGTGCCACTACTGCCGTATCGGCCGCAACAACCTGTGCGAGCGCTGGGCCGCGATCGGCGTCACCGTGCCCGGCGGCGCGGCCGAATACGCCGCCGCGCCCGCCGCGAACTGCGTCAAGCTCCCCGACCACGTCCGCACCGAGGACGCGGCCCTCATCGAACCGCTGTCCTGCGCGGTACGCGGCTACGACATCCTGCGCGCGAACCTCGCCAGCCACATCCTGATCTACGGCTCCGGAACGATGGGCCTGATGATGCTGGAACTGGCCAAGCGCACCGGCGCGGCAAGCGTCGACATGGTGGACGTCAACGAGGAGCGGCTCACCACCGCCCGCGCCCTGGGCTGTTCCACGGCCGCCACCAATGCCGAGGAGATCAGCCGGCCGCGCGGCTGGGACGTCGTCATCGACGCCACCGGCAATGTCGCGGCCATCCAGGACGCGCTCGGCCGGGTCGGCAAGGGCGGCACCTTCCTCCAGTTCGGGGTCGCCGACTACGCCGCGCGCGCGACCATCGAGCCGTACAAGATCTACAACCAGGAGATCACCATCACCGGCTCGATGGCGGTCCTGCACAGCTACGAGCGGGCCGCCGAGCTGTTCGCGGCGGGCGTGCTCGACCCCGAGGTCTTCATCAGCGACCGGCTCCCGCTGACGGACTACGAGGCGGCGCTCCAGCGCTTCCAGGCGGGCCAGGGCCGCAAGATCCAGGTCCTTCCGTGAGCGACGGCCCGGGGGCCGCGCCGCCGGCGGTCGTCATCGGCGAGGCGCTGACCGATGTGCTGGTGGACTCCGGCGGGCGGCGGCGCGGCCTTCCCGGCGGATCGCCGGCCAATGTCGCCCTGGGCCTGGGCCGGCTCGGCCACCCGGTGCGGTTCGCGACCCGGATCGGCCGCGACACCAACGGCGACCAGCTGCGCAGGCGGCTGCGCGACGGCGGGGTGCTGCTGGCGCCGGGCTCGGTCACCGAGCGGCCCACCTCCACGGCGACGGCGCTGCTGGACGGATCGGGCTCGGCCGCCTACGACTTCGACATCGCCTGGGCGCCGTCCCGGCAGGCCGTCGAGACGGTACGCACCGGGCCGCCGGCCCATCTGCACACCGGGTCGATCGCCACGGCGCTGCCGCCGGGCGCCGACGCGGTCTTCGACGCCGTGGGCCGGGCGCAGGAGTCGGCGACGACCTCGTACGACCCCAACCTGCGGCCGGCGCTGCTGGGCCCGCCCGGCAGGGAGAGAGCGCGGGTCGAGCAGCTGGTCGAGGTCAGCGATGTCGTCAAGGCCAGCGCGGAGGACCTGGACTGGCTGTACCCCGGCCAGGGCGCGGAGCGGGCGGCGCAGCGATGGGCGACCGCCGGGCCCGCGATGGTCGTGCTGACCCTCGGCGACCGCGGCGCCCGCGCCTGGTGGCGGCACGGCTCCTACCGGGTGCCGCCCGTACCGGTCCGGGTGGCGGACACCGTCGGTGCGGGGGACGCCTTCATGTCGTGCCTGGTCAGCTCCCTGCTGCGGGCGGGGCTGCTGGGCGGCTCCCCGGCCTGCCGCGAGGCGCTGGCGGCGGCCACCGACGCGGCCCTCCTGCCGCCGCCGATTGTCGCCGCCCTCTCCCTGGCCTCCCGCGCGGCGGCGCTCACCTGCGGCCGCGAGGGCGCCGACCCGCCGACCCGCAAGGAACTGACCAGCCTGTTCTGACCCGGTCACGCCCTAGCCGCGGCGGCCGGCCACCCACGGGAGGGTCGCCACCGACGGCGCGGGCGGCAGGGTCGCGGTGATCACCAGGGTGCCGTCCTCGACCTGGTAGTCCAGCGGGAGCCCCAGCTCCCGCATCACCGCCACCATGCCGGTGTTGGTCGCGCGGGTGACCGCGTAGACGCTCTCGCGCCCGGCCTCGGCCGCCAGCTCGACCAGCTTGCGCAGCAGCACCGCGCCGATACCGCGGCGCTGCCACTCGTCCTCGACCAGTATCGCGACCTCGTTCTCGTCCCCGTCCCACAGCAGGTGGCCCAGCGCCACCAGCCGGCCCGACGCGGTCTCGACGGCCAGCGACCGGCCGAACCGAGGGCTGAGCAGATGGCCGAGGTAGCCGTCGGCATCCTCGACAGGGCCGTGGTAGCGCAGCGCCAGCGTCCCGGCGGTGCAGCGCTCGTGCATCGCCAGCGCCGCCTCCTGGTCCTCGGGGCCGACCCGCCGCACCGTCAGCTCGTCGCCCTCGGGGAGGGTCACCACGTGCCGGCTGCCGGGCATCCGCACCCCGAGCCTGGCGTCCAGCTCCACCAGCGCGCGGGCCCTGGCGAATTCGGTCGGGGTGAAGGGCAGGTGGTCGCGCTGCACGGTGATCGTGCCGCCCGACGGGTCCCGCAGCCGCATCACCGTGTCCAGCAGCGCGTCCTGCGGCACTTCGCCGCCCTGATCGGCCGCGGCCGGCGCCGGGGTGGACCTGATCGTGCAGCGGCCGAACAACTGCCGCAGCGCCAGCGGCAGTTCGGCCGCGTCCAGCGCGGTACGGGTGGCGAGGGTGAGCATCCGGGTCGGGGTGTCGACCAGGTCGTGCGCGTCGGCCCGCTCCAGCCAGGTGTCGGTGCCGCCCGCGTCCGCGACGGTCAGCACCAGGGACGCGGCGGTCAGCGCCGCGGGCGCCCGCAGCAGGAATTCGTCGACCGTGCCCTCGGCGAGCGGGTGGGTCTGCAGCGTGACGATGTCCACCTGGCTGCCGGCCAGCGCGGTGCACACTGCTCCGAGGCTGCCCGGGGTGTCCCGCACGGTGGTGCGCAGCCGCCACAGCGCCGGTTCGGCGGCCGTTCGCGGTTCGGCGGCCCGGTCGCCCGCCGCAGGAGCGGCGGCGGCCCGGCCGCGGCGGCGGGTCCACCACAGGTGCGCGACGGCCGCCGCGAGCAGTGCCGCCGCCGACGTCATCAGCAGCGTTCCGCCGTCCGGGCCGTGGTTGACCAGGTCGGCGATGAGGTCGGCGGTGGCCATCGCGGCGAAGAGCGCGGCCACTTCGGTGAGGTCGCGGCCCCAGTGTCGGTGCCGGGTTGCGGCCCGAGCTGGAGGCACAGGAGTCGTGTGAGGCATACGCCTACAATGGCGAAGCCGTGTTGCGCGATCACGAACATGCCGTGACCAGACGGTAAAGGGCGGATCTTCTCGGTTAACTTACCTTTTCAACGTCTTTGCCGTCCGCAGCCGTGATGAAACCGACCAGACTCGTGCGATCGCGCGCCATGTGCCGGCGCGGCGCCGCCTCTCCGGTGCCGTCGGGGGCCGTCGGCCCGCCGCGCCCCGCCCGGTCCAGGGGGCACCGCGATCCGGCCCCCGCGCCCCGCCCGGCAGGTTACGTGCGGCGGCCCGCGGCCGGCCGGTGGACCAGCAGGTGTACCGCGCGGGCGATCGCCTCAGGGGGCAGGTGGGCGTACCCCACCACCAGCCTGACCCGGCCGTCGTCGTCGCCCCCGCGGGACGGCCCCGCGAGGTAGTCCGACAGCGGCCGGACCGCGACGCCCGCCCGGGCCGCGGCGGCGAGGAAGCGCGGCTCGGGCCCGTAGCGGTCGGGAAGGCTGACGATCGCGTGCAGCCCGGCGGCGATGCCGCTGACCTCGGCGCCGGGCGCGTGCTCCGCCAGCGCGGCGACCAGCGCGTCCCTGCGCGCCCGGTACAGCCGCTGGCAGCGCCGCAGTTGGCGGTCGTACGCGCCGGAGGCGAGGAAGTCGGCGAGTACGGCCTGTTCGATGACGGAGTGCCCGAGGTCCATCGTCCGCTTGCGTTCCGCCGCCTCCGCGACGAGGTCCGGCAGCCCGACCAGCCACCCCAGCCGCAGGCCCGGTGCCAGGGACTTGCTCGCGGAGCCGGTGTAGACGACATGTCCTGGCGCGAGACCCTGGAGCGCGCCCACCGGCTGCCGGTCGTAGCGGAAGTCGCCGTCGTAGTCGTCCTCGACGACCACACCGCCGCGGTCCCGCGCCCAGCCGGCGAGCGCGGCCCGCCGCGCGGCGGAGTAGGCGACGCCCGACGGGAACTGGTGGCACGGCGTGACCACCGCGGACCGTACGCCGGTGGCGGCCAGCGCCGTCACGGACAGGCCCTCCGCGTCCACCGGGACCGGCACCGCGGCCAGGCCGGTCGCGGCGAGCAGCGCGGTGTGCTCGGGGCTGCCGGGGTCCTCGACGGCGGTCGCCCGCTGCCCGCGGGCGTGCAGCACCAGGCCGATCAGGGTGTGAGCCTGGGCCACGCCGGCGGTGACCATCACCTGGTCCGGGTCGGCGGCCACGCCCCGCCGCCTGCCGAGCAGCGCCGCGAGCGCCGCCCGCAGCTCCGGAAGGCCGCGCGGATCGGGGTAGCCGAAGGCACGGTGGGGGAGCGAGGTCATCATCCGGCGGTGCGCCGCCGACCACGCGGCCCGCGGGAAGAGCGCCAGATCGGGCAGGCCTGGACGCAGGTCGTCCGGCCCGCCGCGATCGTCGGCGGCGCATACGGCGGCGGGCCGCTGCCCGGCCTCCTGCCGCGTGTCGGCCACCCAGGTCCCCGCGCCCTGCCGGCTGGTCAGATAACCCTCGGCGGTGAGCTGCGCGTACGCGTCGGTGACCAGGCCCCGGGACACCCCGAGGTCGGCGGCCAGTTCCCGGCTCGACGGCAACTGCGTCCCGGCGCCGAGCCGCCCCGCCCGCACGGCCTCCCGCAACGCCCCCTGCAGCGCCCGCCCTCGCC
>NZ_JAJSYW010000241.1:0-8297 GCF_036815005.1 Streptomyces sp. IBSBF 2435
CCCCCCCCCCCCCCCCCCCCCCCCGCCCACCCCCCCGCCCCCCCCCCCCCCCCCCCCCCCCCCCCCCCCACAACACGTGCACGACCCGCACCACTTCGCGGTGTGCGGGCGATAATGCCGACCATGAGGTCGGTGATCACCGTGGTGTCCGTGATGCTGGTGGTCGCGGGCGCCGCGGCTGCGCTGTTCTGGCTGGTCCGCGGCCGGCGCGGCTTCGGCACCCCGGTGGAGCGCGCGGCCTTCGCGGCGCTGCACGAGGCGTCGCTCGCGGCCCCGCTGCTGCGCGACGGGCTGAACCCCGAATCGGCGCGCAAGGCCGCCCGGCATCTGCGGGCACTGCTGGCCACCCCCGCGCTCGCCGTCGTCGGCGGCGGCGAACTGCTGGCCTGGGACGGCGCGGGGCGGCACCACGCCGCGCAGGCGGTCGCCCACACCGGGGACGCGATCGACGCGGGGCGCCCGTGGCTGGTGCCGGCCGGCACCGTCGACTGCGGCGACCCGGACTGCCCGGTCCGCTCGGCGATCGTGGTGCCGCTGGTGGTCGACGGCCTGGTCGTCGGCGCGCTGACCGTCTACGCCCGGCACGTGTCCGCCGGCCTGGTACGGGCCGCGGGCGAGGTCGCGCACTGGGTGATCGCGCAACTGGAGCTGGCCGAACTCGACCGCTCCCGCACCCGGATGATGGAGGCGGAACTGCGTGCCCTGCGCGCCCAGATCTCCCCGCACTTCGTCTACAACTCGCTCACCGCCATCGCGTCCTTCGTCCGTACCGACCCCGCACAGGCGCGCGAACTGCTTCTGGAGTTCGCCGAATTGACCCGGTACAGCCTGCGCAAGCACGGTGAGTTCAGTACCCTCGCCGAAGAGTTGCGGTCGGTGGACCGATACTTGCGGCTGGAACGTGCCCGCTTCGGCGCCCGGCTGCGGGTCGATCTGCTGATCGCGCCGGAGGTCCTGCCGGTGGCGGTGCCCTTCCTGTGCCTCCAGCCGATCGTGGAGAACGCGGTGCGTCACGGCCTGGGGCCCAAGGCGGCACCGGGCCTGATCACCATCAGGGCCGAGGACGCGGGAGCGGAGTGCCGGATCAGCGTGGAGGACGACGGGGTGGGCATGGAGCCGGAGGACGTGCGGCTCCAGCTCGCCGGGGAGGCCGGAGGGGACTCGCTCGGCCTGGGCAATGTCGACGAGCGGCTGCGGGCGGTCTTCGGCGACGAGTACGGCCTGGTCGTGGAGACGGCACCGGGCGCCGGGACGAAGATCAGCGTCCGGGTGCCGAAGTACCGGAACGGAGTGCACGCGTCATGAGACCGCTGCGGATCCTGGCCGTGGACGACGAACCGCCCGCCCTGGACGACCTCGGCTACCTGCTCCGCGGCGACCACCGGGTCGGCCGGGTGCTGGCCGCCGACAGCAGTGACGCGGCGCTGCGGCTGCTGGAGGCCGAGCCGATCGACGCGGTCTTCCTCGACATCCGGATGCCGGGACTCGACGGGCTCGACCTGGTCCGGGTGCTGAGCCGCTTCGCCCACCCGCCGGCCGTCGTCTTCGTCACCGCCTACGAGGACTTCGCTGTCGACGCCTTCGCGCTGAAGGCCTGCGACTACCTGCTCAAGCCGGTGGGCGCCGAACGCCTGGCCGAGGCGGTGCGCCGGGTGGCCGCGCTGCTCGACGGGGGCGCGGGACCGCAGCAGCCCGCCCCCGACCCTGGCCCGGAGCGCATCCCCGTGGACCTCGGCGGCGTCACCCGCTTCGTGTCCCGCGACGACGTGGCCTACGCCGAGGCCCAGGGCGACTACGTACGCCTGCACACCGCGGGCCACGCGCCACTGGTGCGGGTGCCGCTCGCGGTGCTCGCCGAACGCTGGGAGGCGCACGGATTCCTGCGGATCCACCGCCGCTTCCTGGTCTCGCTGCGGCACGTCGAGGAGCTGCGCTCCGACGCCGGGCACTGGACCGTGCGGGTCGCGGGCAGCGAACTCCCGGTGAGCCGCCGCCACACCCGGCAGCTGCGCGACGTCCTGGTGCGCTGGGCGCCCGCGCCGGGCCCCGGCCCGTCATGACCGGCCCCGGCGGACCGCGCCGCGCCCCGAAACCGGCGGCGGCACCGAAGCCGCAGCCCAGGCAGGTGCCCCAGCAGTCCGCCGAGCCCGGCCCGGTGCCGCCTCCTGCCCCCCGCCGTGTCGCCGTCTCGGCGCCGCGCCGCCACCGCACCGGCGGCTACTCGGCCCGGGCGGGCGCCGCCGACCTGCACGCGCAGCCGCAGCTCGGCCAGCTCTACGTACGCTCCCTGGTCCGCAACCAACTGCGGCTGGCGCTCGGCGTGCTGGCCGTGCTCGCCGCCGTGCTCGGCGGGCTGCCCGCCGCCTTCGCGCTGCTGCCGGGGCTGCGCACCGCCGAGGTCGCCGGGATACGCCTGCCCTGGCTGCTGTTCGGGGCGGTCGCCTACCCGCTGCTGGTGGGCGCGGCCTACTTCCACGTCCGGCACGCCGAGCGGGTCGAGCGCGACTTCACCGACCTGCTGAGCGGCCCCGACGCGTCGGACAGCCCCGACACACCCCCGCGCGCCGCCCGGTGAACCCCGGCCTCGGCCTGGCGGCGCTCGCCGTGGTCCTGGTCGCCACGGTCGCCTTCGGCATCTACGGGCTGCGGCTGTCCCGGGCCACCTCGGACTTCTACGTCGCCTCCCGCGAGGTGTCGCCGCTGTGGAACGCCTCCGCGATCGGCGGGGAATACCTCTCGGCCGCCTCCTTCCTCGGCGTCGCGGGCCTGGTGATGGCCTACGGCGTGGACATGCTGGCCTACCCGGTCGGCTACACCGCCGGCTATCTGGTGCTGCTCCTGCTGGTCGCCGCCCCGCTGCGGCGCTCGGGCGCCTACACGCTGCCGGACTTCGCCGAGGAACGCCTCGGCTCCCTCGCGGTCCGCCGGGTGGCCGGCGTCCTGGTCGCGGTCATCGCCTGGCTCTACCTGGTGCCGCAGCTCCAGGGCGCCGGGCTGACCCTCCAGACGGTGACCGGCGCCCCCCGCTGGGCCGGCGCGGTGGTCGTCGCGGCCGTCGTGGTCGGTGTGGCCGCGGCGGGCGGCATGCGCAGCGTCACCCTCGTCCAGGGCTTCCAGTTCTGGCTGAAACTCACCGCCATCGCCGTCCCCGCGCTCTTCCTGGTCATGGCCTGGCGCTCGGCCGGCGCTCCCGCGCTGACCGGCCCCGACGTCCCCCGCTTCGGCCGCACCACGGTCGTACGGCTGCAGGACCCGGTGCGCTTCGACGTGACCGCTCCGGTGACCGTACGGGTCAGCGGCCGGCTCGACGGGACGGCGTACGCCGCGGCCGGCGTACGCCTCGGCGACGGCAGGCACAGCGCGGAGGGCGGCACCGAACTGACCTTCCCGCGCGGCGCCGCCGTCCCGCACAAGGACGGCCTGGCCCCCTCCTCGGGCGCCCGCTGGGCCGAACCGCTGTCCGGCGCGGGCGGCCGGGCCCATCCGCTCTACGCGCTCTACTCGATCCTGCTCGCCACCCTGCTCGGCACGATGGGGCTGCCGCACGTCCTGGTCCGCTTCTACACCAACCCCGACGGGCGGGCCGCCCGCCGCACCACCGTCCTGGTCCTGGTGCTGCTCAGCGTGTTCTACCTGCTGCCCACCGTCTACGGGGCGCTGGGGCGGGTGCTGGCGCCGCAGTTGCTGCTGACCGGGCAGACCGACACCGCGGTCCTCGTCCTGCCGCAGCTCACCCAGGCGGGCGAGGGCGGCCGGCTGCTCGCCGCGCTGGCCACCGCCGGGGCCTTCGCCGCCTTCGTGTCCACCGCGTCGGGCCTGACGGTGTCGGTGGCCGGCGTGGTCTCGCAGGACCTGCTGCGCGGCTCGACCCGCGGCTTCCGCTGGGCGTCGCTGGTCGCGGGCGTGCCGCCGCTGGTGATGGCCACCGCGACCACCGGGCTGCCGGTGGCCGACGCGATCGGGCTGGCCTTCGCGGTCGCCGCATCATCCTTCTGCCCGCTACTGGTGCTCGGCATCTGGTGGCGGGGGCTGACCGACCTCGGCGCGCTGCTCGGCCTGGTCGCCGGCGGCGGGCTGGCGGCGGTCGCGGTGGTGCTGACCAGCGTCCGCGGCCCCGGACGCGGCTGGAGCGCGGCCCTGCTGGAACAGCCCGCGGCCTGGACGGTGCCCGTCGCCTTCACCGTGATGATCACGGTGTCGCTGCTGACCAGGCACCGGCTGGCGCCCGCGGCGGTGGACCGGGTGATGCTGCGGATGCACCTGCCGGAGGAGGTCGGCGCCGACGGGGCGGCCCTGCCCGCGGTCCGGCCGCCGACCGCTGGGCGCAGCTGACGTACCGTCCGCCGTACCGACCGCACCGCTCGGCGACTCCCTGTGACGGGCGCCTCGTCGCGGGCCTGGCACGGACCTAGCGTGTGCCGCGACCGGAAACGGTCCTCCCACGGCCCTGCCGTGCCTCAATGTGGAGGGAAACCGCAGATGAGCAGTCCTGTGCCCGAGCCCGCCGTCGCCGACCCCGGTCCGCTGGGCCTGGCCGGCTTCGCCGCCACCACTTTCGTGCTCAGCTCCTTCAACGCCCACCTGATCGACGCCGACCTGCTGCCGGTGGTCCTGCCGCTCGCGCTGTTCTACGGCGGTCTCGTCCAACTGCTGGCCGGCATGTGGGAGTTCAGGAAGGGCAACACCTTCGGGGCGACCGCCTTCGGCTCATACGGCGCCTTCTGGCTGTCCTACGCCGCCTACGTGAAATTCGTGGTCGGCGACCTTCCGCCCGACACCGCGCACCAGGCGACCGGGCTCTTCCTGCTGATATGGGCGATCTTCACCGTCTACATGACGGTCGCCGCGCTGCGCACCAACGGCGCGCTGCTCGCGGTCTTCGTGGCGCTGGCCGCGACCTTCGTCGTCCTGACCGTCGCCGAATTCGCCGAGTCGACCACCGCCACCAAGGCCGGCGGCTGGATCGGCCTGCTCACCGCGCTGCTTGCCTGGTACGCCTCCTTCGCCGTGGTCACCAACAGCACCTGGAAGCGCGCAGTCGTACCGGTCTTCGCCGGCGTGGCGTCGGCGGGCGCCGGACGGGGCGGCCCGGTCGAGGGCACCCACTCATGAGTGACGCGACCCTGTCCAACCTGCTCAGGGAGGAAAGGCGCTTCCCGCCGCCGGCCGCGCTGGCGGAGCAGGCGAACGTCACCGCGGCGGCCTACGAGGAGGCCGCCGCGGACAGCGAGGCCTTCTGGGCGGCACAGGCCGCCCGGCTGGAGTGGGCGCAGCCGTGGACGCAGGTCCTCGACTGGAGCCGGGCGCCCTTCGCCCGCTGGTTCAGCGGCGGGCGGCTCAATGTGGCCGACAACTGCGTGGACCGCCACGTCAGGGCCGGGCACGGCGACCGGGTCGCCTTCCACTGGGAGGGCGAGCCGGGCGACACCCGCACCCTGACCTACGCCGACCTCAAGGACGAGGTGAGCCGGGCGGCCAACGCGCTGCTCTCGCTCGGGGTACGGGCCGGCGACCGGGTCGCGCTGTATCTGCCGATGATCCCCGAGACCGTGGTGGCGATGCTGGCCTGCGCCCGGATCGGCGCCCCGCACACGGTGGTCTTCGGCGGCTTCTCCGCCGAGGCGCTGCGCGGCCGTATCCAGGACTGCGACGCGCGGGTGGTCGTCACCGCCGACGGCGGCCACCGCAAGGGCGCGGCCTCCGCGCTCAAACCCGCCGTCGACGAGGCACTCGAGCAGTGCCCCGGCGTCCGCAGCGTGCTGGTGGTGCGCCGCACCGGTCAGGACGTCGGCTGGACCGAGGGCCGCGATGTGTGGTGGCACGACCTGGTCGCCGCCCAGCCGGCCGAGCACACCCCCGAGGCGTTCGACAGCGAGCACCCGCTCTACATCATGTACACCTCCGGCACCACCGCCCGCCCCAAGGGCATCCTGCACACCACCGGCGGCTACCTGACGCAGGTCGCGTGGTCGCACTGGGCGGTCTTCGACGTCAAGCCCGAGCGGGACGTCTACTGGACCGCCGCCGACATCGGCTGGGTCACCGGGCACTCCTACATCGTCTACGGCCCGCTGGCCAACGGGGTGACCTCGGTGCTGTACGAGGGCACCCCCGACACCCCGCACCAGGGCCGCTGGTGGGAGATCGTGCAGAAGTACAAGGTGACGATCCTCTACTGCGCGCCGACCGCGATCCGCACGTTCATGAAGTGGGGTGACGCGATCCCCGGCCGCTTCGACCTCACGTCGTTGCGGCTGCTGGGGTCGGTGGGCGAGCCGATCAATCCCGAGGCGTGGATCTGGTACCGGCGGGCCGTCGGCGGCGACCGCACACCGGTGGTCGACACCTGGTGGCAGACCGAGACCGGCGCCCAGATGATCAGTCCGCTGCCCGGTGTCAGCACCTGCAAGCCGGGCTCCGCGCTGCGCCCGCTGCCCGGCATCTGCGCCGAGGTGGTGGACGACGCGGGCGAGCCGGTGCCGAACGGCTCCGGCGGGTACCTGGTGCTGACCCGGCCGTGGCCGGCGATGCTGCGCACCATCTGGGGCGACGAGCAGCGCTACCTGGACACGTACTGGTCGCGCTTCCCCGGCCGCTACTTCGCCGGTGACGGCGCCAAGAAGGACGAGGACGGCGACATCTGGCTGCTGGGCCGGGTGGACGACGTCATGAACGTCTCCGGGCACCGGATCTCCACCACCGAGGTGGAGTCGGCGCTGGTGTCCCACCCGCTGGTCGCCGAGGCCGCGGTCGTCGGCGCCGCCGACCCGACCACCGGGCAGGGCATCGTCGCCTTCGTCATCCTGCGCGGCGACGCGGCGGCCAAGGGCGCGGACGAGGACCCGGCGCAGGAACTGCGGGCCCATGTGGCCAAGGAGATCGGGGCGATCGCCCGGCCGCGGCAGATCCTGGTGGTCGCGGAACTTCCCAAGACCCGCTCGGGGAAGATCATGCGCCGGCTGCTGCGGGACATCGCGGAGAACCGTGAACTCGGCGATGTCACGACGCTGACGGACTCCTCGGTGATGGACGCGATCCGCGAGCGGCTGCCCGACGGGTCCTGAGCCCGCCGCTCCTCGAAGCGTCCCCGGGCGGACCCGCTCCCTGAGAGCGGGTCCGCCCGGGGGCCGGGCCGCCCCCCCCGGACGGCCCGCTCGCGCCCCCTGATGTCGAGCCGGGCGTAGTTCATCAGCCCGTTCCTCACGGTGTGCAGCGTCAGCACATGCCGCCCGGGCGCGGGCAGCGGGATGGCCAGCTCCGCCCAGTGGTGCGCCTGCCGCCACGGCACCTCGCCGAAGTCGGCCTCCGCCGAGCCCGCCGGGTCGCCGTAGTCGATGGCGAGGTCGATGCGCTGGCGCACTCCCAGAGGATATGAAACCGCAGCTCACGTCGGTTGGCCGAAAGCCGGCGTGATTCCCGGTCCGCGGCCGGTCCGCGGCGGCGTTCGTCCAGCGGACCTGTGCCGCCGGCGGCCGGCCCGCGCGCCCCCACCGGGGAGCGGGCGGCCGGTCCGCCACCGACGGCGGACCGGCCGCCCACGCGTGAACCGCGCGGTCAGGCGGCCTCAGCAGCCGATCGGCGAGGAGCCGACCGCCACATCGTCGAACCACAGGGTGTCGTCACCGGTGCCGTAACTCTCCCAGCCCAGGCGCAGCGCGGTCGGCCTGGGCGGGGTGGTGCGCGACAGCCACTGCCGGTCCACGTCGGCGGTCGGTACGCCGTCCACCCGCAGCCCCGCCACGTCCTGGTCGCCCAGCCAGGTCTGCAGGGACGGCGCGGTGGTGCCGACGGCGAACCGCAGGCACTGCCAGCTGCCGGTGGGCAGCGGGCGGCTCAGCGCGACGCCCGCCGGGCTCTGCTCGGGCAGCGTCGCGTCGTCGGTCTCGCGATTCCACTGCAACGCGCCGTTCTGCCCGCCGATCCGCAGCGCGCGGCCGCCCTGCGAGGAGTCCGGCATCGACACGAAGGCGACATGCGCGGCCGGCAGCGCGGTGGTGTGCCGCACCCACAGCCGTACGTACATCACCGGGCCGACCGCGGACAGGTCCTGGGTGTCCGCGACGAAGGCGTGGTTGCAGTAGCCGGCGTGGCCGTCCACCCGCAGCGACCGGGTCCCGCTGTGCGCGACCGCCGTGTCGACGGCGACAGCGCCGGTGCCCGAGCAGTCGGGCGCGGCCGGCTGCCACTGCCCGGAGGGCGCGGTGCCGGTCTGGTCCTCGAAGTCCGAGCAGATCACCGTGCCGGAGCAGCCGGACGGCGGCGGCGTGGTGGGCGGCGTGGTGGGCGGGGTGGTGGGC
>NZ_JAJSYW010000242.1:0-12452 GCF_036815005.1 Streptomyces sp. IBSBF 2435
GGTCAGCGGAAGGCGGCCCTGGTACGTATCCGGGACACGGCGAGCAGCACAGCGAGCGTCGCCGTCATCAAGACGACCGCCAGCGCGGCGCCCTCGAAGAGCGACCCCCGGTTGGCGGCGCCGTAGATCCGTACGGGCAGCGGCACCCAGTCCGGCGGGTAGAGCATCATCGTGGCGCTCAACTCGCCCATGGACAGGGCGAAGCACAGCCCGGCCGCCGCGGTCAGCGACGGCAGCAGCAGCGGGATCCGGATCCGCCACAGCACGTACAGCGGACCCGCCCCCAGGCTCGCGGCGCTCTGCTCGTACGCCGGGTCGAGCCGGGTCAGCGCCGCGCTCACCGACTGGAAGGCGAACGCGGTGACCAGCACGGTGTGCGCGAGGATCACGATCCCGGCCGTCCCGTTGAGCAGGAACGGCGGCTGCGAGAACGCCACCAGCAGCGAGAGCCCGACGACCACCGAGGGCACCGCGAGCGGCAGCATGAACAGCGCGTCCACCACCCGGCGGGCGGCGCCGCGCAGCCGGCCGGCCGCCAGCGCGGCCCAGCCGCCGGCCAGCAGCGCCAGGGCGCTCGCCGCGAGCGCGGTCAGCAGGCTGGTGGTGAGGGCGTGCAGCGAGTCGCCGCGGCCGACCGCCCGGTAGTGCGCGAGCGTCGGGTGCGAGGGGAACGGGCCGCTCCAGTGGGTGGCGAAGGACGCCGCCACGATCACCAGGAACGGCAGCGCGAACAGCGGCAGGAAGAGAGCGAAGAAAACCGTCCAGGCCGTCCAGCGGCCGCGCCTGCTATGCACGAGCACGGTGGCCGCCTCCCGTGGCGCGGGCCAGGACGGCCCGGTAGAGCGCGTACAGAGTCACCGACAGCGCCACCGAGACGACCGAGACCACGCACGCCCCCGGGTAGTCGCCGTCCAGGATCGCCTTGCTGTAGACGAGCGTCGGCAGGGTCGTGACGCCCTTGGCGCCGGTGAAGAGCACGATGCCGAACTCGTTCAGGCACAGGACCAGCACCAGGCTGCCGCCGGCCGCCAGCGCCTCGGGCAGCACGATCTGCCTGACGATCCGCGGCGCCCGTGCGCCCAGCGAGGAGGCCGCCTCCAGTTGCGCGGTGTCGACCTGCGAGAAGGCCGCGAGCAGCGGCCGCATGACGAACGGTGTGAAGTAGGTGATCTCGGCGAGCAGTACCCCCCAGGGCGTGCGCAGGAAGGCGAAAGGGCCGTCCGCCGCGCCGGTCACGTCCGTCCACAGGCCGTTGGCCATGCCCGCCGTGCCGTAGACGAACAGCAGCGCCAGGGTGATCAGGAAGGACGGGAAGGCGAGGAAGATGTCGATGAAGCGACTCAGTGCCCGGCCGCCGGGGAAGGGCGCGAAGGCGATCACCAGGGCCAGGACGAAGCCGAGCACCAGGCAGCCGGCGGTCGAGGCGGCGGCGATCCACACGGTGTTCCACAGCGCCTTGCGGAAGGACTCCTCCCGGAACACCTGCGTGTACGCGGTCAGCGAGCGTCCGCCGGTGTCCGGCGAGACCGACTGCCGGGCCACGAGGAACAGCGGGTAGAGGAACACCAGCCCGAGCGCCCCGACCGGCGGCAGCGCCCAGGCCCACGCGGGCAGCGCGCGGGAACGGCCCCGGCGCGGGCGGCCGGAAGCCGCCGGGGCGGTGCTTCCGGGCGGCGGGGTCTGGACCGGCGGCAGCAGGGCGGCGTGGGCGCCGGCCGGAGCCGCCGGCCCTCCCGGGCTAGCCATGCCGCGCCTCCTTCGCCAGCCCGCCGGGCAGCAGCACCGCGTCCTCGGCGTGGAAGGTCAGCGCGATCTCGTCGCCGGCCTGCGGCGGCTGCCGCAGGTCGCCCACGTCAGCCCGCAGCTGCTGTCCGCAGGAGTCGACCAGCAGCCGGTGCGTGTGGCCGCGCCACTGCACACCGGTGACGGTGCCGCGCAGGACGTTGACCCCGGCGCCCGGTCCCGCGGCCGGCTCCGCCGCCTCCGCGAGCCGCAGCAGGTGCGGCCGTACGCACACGGTCGCCTCGGCCCCCGGCGCGGGACCCGCCCGGCCGGGTGTGTCCGGGGCCACCCGCAGGGCCGCCGCGCCCAGCCGGAAGCCGCCGTCCTCGTGCGCGCGGACGGTCAGCAGATTGGCACTGCCGACGAAGCCCGCCGTGAAGGCGGTCCGCGGAGTGCGGTACAGCTCGTGCGGAGTGCCGCAGTCCTGGAGCCGGGCCTGGTCCAGGACGGCGATCCGGTCGGCCAGGGTCAGCGCCTCGATCTGGTCGTGCGTGACGTAGAGGATCGACATGTGCGGCAACTCCCGGTGCAGCCGGGCCAGTTCGGCGAGCATCCCGGAGCGCAGCCGGGCGTCGAGCGCGGACAGCGGCTCGTCGAGCAGCAGCACCCCCGGCCGGACGGCCAGCGCGCGGGCGATGGCCACCCGCTGCTGCTGACCGCCGGACAGCTCCCGCGGATAGCGGCGCGCGTAGGCCGCCATGCCGGTCATCTCCAGCGCCTCCGCGACCCGCGCGGAGACCTCGGCGCGCGGGGTGCGCCGCGCACGCAGCCCGAACGCCACGTTCTGCTCGACCCGCAGATGCGGGAAGAGCGCGTACTGCTGCACGACCATGCCGATACCGCGCCGGTACGGGGGCAGGCCGGTGACGTCGTGCCCGCCGATCAGCACCCGGCCGGCCGACGGGGCGACGAAGCCGGCCACCGCCCGCAGCGCGGTGGTCTTGCCCGAGCCGGACGGCCCGAGCAGGGCCATCACCTCGCCGGGCTCGACGGTCAGGTCGAGGGCGTCCAGCACGGTCGTACCGCCGTAGGAGACGCTGACCCGGTCGAAGCGGATGCCGCTCGCCCCGGTCGCCCCGGCTGCCCCGCCCGCGCCGCTCATCGCGCCGGCTCCGCTATCAGCGACGGAAGTTCGGCCACCGACCCCAGGACGTGGGTGGCACCGGCGGCCCGCAGGTCCGGCGCCGCGTGCGCGCCGGTGGTCACGCCCGCGACGACCGCGGCGCCGGACCGTACGCCGCTGAGCATGTCGTACGCGGTGTCGCCGGCCACCGCGATCTGCCGCACCGACTCGGTGCCGGTGCGCAGCAGGGCGGTGAGCACCATGTCCGGGTACGGCCGGCCGCGCCCGGCGTCGGCTGGGCACAGCGTGAGGTCGGCGATGTCCTGCCAGCCGAGGGCGGCGAGGATCGCGTCCTGGGTGGTGCGGGAGAAGCCGGTGGTCAGCACGACGCTGCGGCCCTCCGCGCGCAGCCGGCCGATCGTCTCCTCGGCGCCGGGCAGCGGGGCGCAGACGCCGGAGTCGACCAGGCCGGCGTAGGCCCGCTCGAAGGCGGCGTTCGCCCGCCGGGCGCGCTCCTCGGTCCCGAACAGGGCGCGGAAGACGGTGATCTTCGACTCGCCCATGGTGGCGCGCACGTGGTCCAGGTGCCGCGCGTGCTCGGGGCTGCCGGGCTCGACGCCGAGTTCCTGCGCGGCCCGGGAGAAGGCCGCTTCGACCAGGCCGTCGTCGGCCACGGTGGTCCCGGCCATGTCGAGCACGACCAGGGTCAGCTGCGCCTGGGCCTGCGGGGTGGCGGGATGTGTCACGGGGGTCACCAGCCGATCTCGTGTGCGGTCGCCTCGCCGATCGCCGGGGAGCACGTCATGCCGCGCCCGCCGGGACCCGTGACCAGCCACACCCCGTCGAGCACCTGCTCGCGGTGGACGACCCGGGTGGTGTCCGCGCACTGCGCGTACACCCCGGCCCAGCGGCGGCGGATCCGCGGCAGCGGCCGGCCGAGCAGTTCCGCGGCGCGCTCGCGCAGGTGGTCGTAGGGCTCCTCGGTGACGTCGAAGGCGAACGCCTCGTCGTATTCGTGGGTGTCGCCGATGGTCAGGCCGCCGTCGAGGCGCTGGACCATCAGCAGCTGCATCCGGTGCGCGGCGGCGACGGGCGGTTGCGGCGTTCCCTCGCGCAGCGCGTCGAGAGCGCCGCCCGCGTAGGCCGGGTAGTAGCGGAAGCTGTCGGCGTCGGCGACCGAGGTGGTCAGCGGCTCGTCCAGCGGATCGGTCTGCGCCATCTGGAGGCGCACCCGGCGTACCGGCAGTTGCGGCGCCAGCTCCCTGACCAGGCCGGACAGCCAGGCTCCGGTGGTCACCACGACGCTGTCGCAGCCGTACGAGACCCCGTGGTCGTCGCGGACCACGCCGGGGCCGACGCCGCGGACCTCCCGGCCGGCGACGAAGGCGTACCGGCCGGTCGCCGCCAGATGCGCGCGCAGCGCGGGAAGCGCGGCCCGGGACTCCACGGCGGCGTCCTTCGCGCAGTGCAGCGCACCGGACAGCTCGCCGCGCAGCGCCGGGTTGAGGGCCCGCGTCCGTGCGGCGGACAGCCACGAGTAGCCGCGCTCCGCGGCGTCCGGGCGGTCGAGCACCTCCCGGGCGACGGCCTCCTCCGCCGCGGTCCTGACGACCGTCAGCGAGCCGTTGCCGCGGAAGCCGACGCCGGGCACGAGGGCGCCGATCTCCTCCCACAGCTCCCGGGCACGCAGGGCGGTGTCCAGCTCGGCGCCGGCGGCCCGGCCGCCGACCCACACCAGACCGAAGTTGCGGACCGAAGCGCCCCGCGCCTCGCGTTCGCGTTCCAGATGGACGACCTCATGGCCGCGCTTGATGGCGTGCCAGGCGTGCATGGTGCCCAGCACCCCGGCTCCGACGACAGTGACTCTCACAGCGACGACGTTCGCGCCCCCAGGTGGCCCGGCGGCGTCGGATTGCCGACCGGCGGGTGAACACGACCGCAAGTCTGGCCTAGACCCGTTACCTTTCCGTGATTGAAAGAGCCGCGAAGCGGCAGCCGGAAGGGCTCAGGACCTGCGGTCCATGTGGACGGTGAAGCTGAACCGGTCGCCCCGGTAGAGCGAGCGGACACGCTCCAGCGGCTCGCCGCCCGCGTCACCGCTGGACCGGTGCAGCAGGAGCATCGGCAGCGCCGGCGGCGTTCCGATCAGCAGCGCCTCGCGCGGTGTCGCCAGCACCGTCTCGATCCGCTCGTCCACCACGGCGGGCTCCAGCCCCAGCGTCTCGCGCAGAAAGGCGTAGAAGGACGTGTCCGGGGCGAAGTCCCGCGCCAGGTGGGGCAGTCGGGCCACCGAGAGGTAGGTGCTCTCCAGCCCCACCCGCTCGTCGTCGGCGAGCAGCACCCGCTCCATGTGCCAGACCGCCGCCCCGGCGTCCAGCCGCAGCTCGGCGGCGAGCACGGGATCCGCCGCCAGCTGTTCGAGGGTGATCAGATGCCGGCCGGGGACCCGGCCCTGCCGCCTTACGCCCTCGGTGTAGCTGTCGGTGGACAGCGGCTGGACGAGCTTGGGGCCGGCGACCACGGTGCCGCGGCCCCTGCGGCGTACCCGGCCCTGGAGCAGCAGTTCGCGCAGCGCCTGCCGCACGGTCTCCCGGGCCACCCCGAACCGGGCCGCCAGCTCCCGCTCGGTCGGCAGCAGCCCGCCCTCGCCCAGGTCGTCCAGCAGGCCCTCGATACGGGCCTTGACCGCGAAATACTTCGGCATCCGGCCGTGCTCCGGGATGCCCGCGCGGATCGGGGCGAGGGGGTCGGCTGCGTTGCTCACCCCGCGATCCTGTCAGACGCCCGGGTGCTCAGCGCCGCAGGCCGAGGGCGTCCCTGCCCGCGTAGCGCGCCTGGCTGCCCAGCTCCTCCTCGATGCGGATGAGCTGGTTGTACTTCGCGGTGCGGTCGGAGCGGGACATCGACCCGGTCTTGATCTGGCCGCAGCCGGTGGCCACGGCGAGGTCGGCGATGGTGGTGTCCTCGGTCTCGCCCGAGCGGTGCGACATCACCACGGTGTAGCCCGCCCGGTGGGCGGTGCCGACGGTGGCCAGGGTCTCGGTGAGGGTGCCGATCTGGTTGACCTTCACCAGCACGGAATTGGCCACCCCGTTGGCGATGCCCTCGCGCAGCAGCATCTCGTTGGTGCAGAAGACGTCGTCGCCGGTGAGCTGGCAGCGGTCGCCGAGCCGCGGCATCAGCAGCCGCCACCCGTCGAGGTCGTCCTCGGCCATCGGGTCCTCGATCGAGGCCACCGGGTAGCCGGCGACGAGTCCGGCGAGGTAGTCGACATGCTCCTCGGGAGTGCGCCGGACGCCCTCGCCCGCGTAGTCGTAGACGCCGTCGCGGAAGAACTCCGAGGTGGCCGGGTCCATGACCAGGGTGATGTCGTGGCCCGCCTTGTAGCCGGTGCGCTCGACGGCCCGGACGACGAATTCCAACGCCTCCTCGGCGGTGCGCAGTTCGGGTGCGAAGCCGCCCTCGTCGCCGACGCCCGTGCTGTGTCCGGCGGCGAGCAGGTCGCCGCGCAGGGTGTGGAAGACCTCGGAGCCCATCCGTACGGCCTCGGCGAAGGTGGCCGCGCCGATCGGGGCGATCATGAACTCCTGGAAGTCCAGCCGGTTGTCGGCGTGCGCGCCGCCGTTGATGATGTTCATCATCGGTACGGGCAGCAGCCGCGCGTCCACGCCGCCGACGTAGCGGTACAGCGGCAGCCGGTGGGCTGCCGCGGCGGCCTTGGCCACGGCGAGCGAGACGCCCAGGGCCGCGTTCGCGCCGAGCCTGGCCTTGTTGGGGGTGCCGTCCAGCGCGATCAGCGCCGCGTCGACAGCGGCCTGGTCCTCCGCGTCGAGCCCCGTCACGGTGTCCGCGATGGCCTCGTTGACGGCGTCGACGGCCCGGCGGACGCCCTTGCCGTGGAAGCGGGCCGGGTCGTCGTCGCGCAGTTCCACCGCCTCCCGCGCCCCGGTCGACGCCCCGGACGGTACGGCTGCCCGGCCGAGCGAGCCGTCCGACAGCTCGACGTCCACCTCGACGGTGGGATTGCCCCGGCTGTCGATGATCTCGCGGGCGACGACACGGGTGATGGCGGTCATGGCAGTGCTCCTCACATGCGGTCCTGGGACCGAAGAGTAAGTTCCCCTCTGCAACAAAGTGCATTCCGAAAAGGAACGTACTATGGATGCATGAGGATGCACAACGCCGACGACGACTGCGGGATCGCCCAGGCCGCCGTCATCACGGGTGACTGGTGGAACGTGCTCGTCCTGCGCGAGATAGCCCGCGGCCACGTCCGCTTCGACGCCCTCGCCGCCGAACTCGGCCTGTCCCGCAAGGTCCTGACCGAGCGGCTCGGCAAGCTCGTCGCCCGCGGCGTCCTGCGCCGCAGCCTCTACCAGCGCCGCCCGGTCCGCTACGAATACCTGCTCACCGACTCCGGGCTCGCGCTGCTGCCGCTGCTGGTGGCCATGCAGGACTGGGGCGACCGCTGGGTGCTGGGCGACGGGAGCGTCACCGCCACCGCGGCCGAGGACAGCGCGGAGCACGCCCGTATGCACGCGCTGACCGGCAGCAGGCTTCCCACGGAGCTGGAACTGCCCGCGGGAGACGGGACGATGCGTGACGCCGTCGCCCCGGACGCCGCCGCCACGGTCCTGTTCACCTACCCGGCCACCGGAATCCCGTGGGAGGAGCCGCTTCCGGGCGCCGCGGGCTGCACGCTGGAGAACCGGCTCTTCCGCGGCGCCTGGCCCGCGTTCCGTGACGCGGGCGTCGCCGTCCACGGTGTGAGCACCCAGCTCCCGCACGAGCAGGCGGCCTTCGCCGAGGACGAGGCGCTGCCCTTCCCGCTCCTGTCGGACACCCGGCTGCGGCTGGCGGCGGCGCTGCGGCTGCCCACCTTCCACGGCGCCGGCCAACTCCGGCTCAAGCGCGCGGTCCTCGTCCTCGACCGGCGGCGGACCGTACGGCACGTGCTCTTCCCCGTCGCTGACATTCCGCACGCGGTGGAGGAGGCCCGGCGGCTCGCGACCGCGCTCGCCGCCGAGGGCGGCTGAGCGCCGCTCCGGGTCGGCCGCAGGGGCTCGCCCTGCGGGGCTTGCCGAGTCCTGTCGGGCTCAAGCGGGCCCGTGGCCGGGTGCGTGGAGCGGTCGGGTCCGGCTGTGCGGGCCGGACGTGGCTCGTCCTGCTGGCCGTCCGTTATGGAGTCCGGCGCCGGCGGCCTGTGCGGGCGATCAGCCGGTGAGGCGGCAACCGGCGTCCGACAGGTGACCGGCGGAGACCGGCCGGTCTCCGCCGGCTGCCGTTTCTGTGCCACTCCGGGATCGGAGGGCCAGGGACCGTCAATCCGGCGTGGCGAGGTTTCTCGACTCGACTTTCACGTCCGTCGCGCCGGGGGGGGGGGGGCGGGGCGCCCGCCGCCCCCCCCACCCCCCCCCCCCCCCCCCCCCCCCCCCCCCCCCCCCCCCCCCCCCCCCCCCCCCCCCCCCCCCCCCCCCCCCCCCCCCCCCCCCCCCCCCCCCCCCGCCGCGGGTCGGCGGCCATCAGGACCGGAGTGTCGAGGACGGCGGTGGTCCGCTCCGGCACGGCGTACGGTCGCCACACCGGCAGGCCGTCCCCCTCGGGCACACCGGTGCGGGCGAAGCTCGTCCAGTACGCGCCGAGGGCGTCGGCGAGCGCGGCGGGCGCTGCCCTTCCCACCTCGACGCGGGCCTGTGGGGTGTCCTGGGTCTGGAAGACGAACGGGATCTCCAGGGTGTGCGAAGAGCCGCGAACCGCCCGGGTGTGCGGGGCGCTCCAGGTGAAGAGGTACGCGTACGTGCGGCCGCGGGCCGTTCGGCGGGCGTCCAGCAGCCGCTGGGACGGCTCGCGGTAGATCTGCTCGGCGAGGTAGGCCTCGACGACCTCGGCCGCGCGGGGCGGGCGGCCCATGACAGCGGCGAGCCGTCCGGGCAGCCGCGCCGCCAGATCGGCCACGTGCGGGAAGTCGGCACCCGCCAGCCGAGCGGGCACCGCGGTGTCGACGTCGGCGTCCGGAGTGTCCAACGGCACATACCCGGAGGCGTCATTGAGGTTCGTGCCGATGATCAGGTCGACGTCCGAGGAACTGCCCGCGGCGACCGCGTCGACCGGCACGGCCGGCAACAGGCCCGGGTCCAGGGAGGGTTGGAAGGCGATGTCCAGGTTGGGGCGCCGGCTGCTGCGGCGGCGTATCAGCGCCTCCTGCGCCCGTATCAGGCGCGCGGTCGGCAGCGTCAGCAGCGCGTCCGCCCGCGAGGCGTCGAGACCGCACGATTCCAGCAGTTCGGCGGTGCGCCGCCGGCCGTGGTCCGTGTCCTGGGCGCGGTCGCCGGTGCCGCTCTCGATGATCGCCCGCCGGAACAGGCCCTCGGCGCGGGGCATCGCCAGCAGTGCGGCGACACTCGCGCCACCGGCGGACTGCCCGAACACGGTCGTGTTGCCGGGGTCGCCGCCGAAGGCGGGCGCGGCCTGCCGCACCCACTCCAGGGCCGCCACCAGGTCGAGCAGCGCCGCGTTCGCGGCGTCGGCGTAGCCGGGGCCGAGCAGGTGGTCGAGCGAGAGGTAACCGAGCGCCCCGAGGCGGTAGTTGGGGGCGGCCACCACGACGCCGTACCGCGCCGCGAGGCGGGCGCCGGCGGTGACGGGATTGGCGTGGTGCCCGTAGAGGTGGGCGCCGCCGTGGATCCACACCATGACCGGCAGCGGACCGGTGCGGCCGGCCGGCCGCCACACGCTCAGGTTCAGGCACCGGTGCTCGTCCGTCCGCAGCCCGGCCGCGCCGACCGGCGTCTGCGGGCACGCCGGTCCGTAGGCGCGCGCGTCGAGTTCGCCCGCCCAGCGCGGCGGCGGCCCCGGCGCCCGGAAGCGGCCGGCGCTTTCGGCGTACGGGATGCCGAGGAACTCCTCGGCGTCGCCGAACGGCCCGGGCACGGTCCGGCCGCGAACGGTGCCGAAAGGGGTGTGCAGGGTCACCACGGCTGGCTCCTGTCGGATGTCGGATGCGGGACATCAGCATGCCGGGGGTCCCGCGATGCCGGGGCATGGGGGCTAGCACGGGTCGGCGCCGCCTCTCCCGCTGCCCAGATCGGCCGGGGCGCAGTCCGCGATGACGCGGCCGTCGGCCAGCACCAGTACGCGGTCGGCGAGGTGGACGGTCGAGAGCCGGTGGGCGATGACGAGCGGCCAGTCGAGCACCAGCAGGACGCAGGAGACGTGGATCAGGGACACCGCTGCGGTGATGATCCGATCGATCCCGTTCTCGAAGAGCTCGCGGACGGCCTCGACGTCACTGGACGCCCGCGAGGCCAGCGTGCCGGAGGCGTGCTCGCCGTGGAAGGGCGCGCTCTGCGCCTGGAGGTGAGTGAACACGCGCACACGGAGTTCGGTGATCACGCTCTGCCCGACTCCGGCGCTCAACCGGCGCTCACCATTCGAAAGCCGTCCACTCCTCTTGGGAACGTCCGTTGCCAAGAGCAACCGAGGACAGACCGAGGCCTGGGCGGGTGCATCGCCGGCGTGCGGCGCGGGCTGTAAAACGTTTGAGTCGTCGGCTGCGCTGGGAGTCATGGGCCGTGCGGGTCGCGCCGCCGGGGCGCCCCGAGGCGTCGTGGGTGCGGGGGCACCGAGTGGCGTCGCCGGCCATGGCGGGGCTGGCGGTATCGATTACGATGAGGCACTTGCAGGTTGGCGGAGGCTGCGGCACTGGTGCGCTCTACCGCCGGACCGCCGGGCCTGGCGTACGATCACGACACGAAGGCGGACATCCTGGTGGGGCAGACGACAGCCTCCGGCGGCGCGCGCAAGGCCACGATCAAGGATGTCGCCCGGCTCGCGGGAGTGTCACCGTCCGCGGTGACCATCGCCGTCCACAACAAGCCCGGCGTCTCGTCCACCACCAAGGCGCGCATCCTCCAGGCCGCCAGGGACCTGGGCTGGAGTCCGAACCAGGCGGCGCAGTCGCTTTCCGGCCGCGCGGTGCACACCGTGGGCCTCGCCATCGCCCGGCCGGCCCGGATGCTCGGGCTCGAACCGTTCTACATGGAGTTCATCTCCGGCATCGAGAGCGTCCTGGGGCGGCACTCCTGCTCGCTGCTGCTGCGGCTGGTCGAGTCCGCGGACGAGATCGAGGTCCACCGCGAGTGGTGGCAGGGCAACCGGGTCAACGGCAGCATCCTGGTCGACCTGCAAGTGGACGATCCGCGTATCCCGGCGCTGTCCGCCATCGGACTGCCCGCCGTGGTCGTCGGCCACCCCTCGCTCGCCGGCCCCTTCACCTCGGTGTGGACGGACGACGCCGCCGCCACCACGGAGGCGGTCCGCTACCTGGCCGCGCTGGGCCACCGCCGGATCGCCCGGGTCAGCGGTCCCGCCGACCTCGGCCACAGCGCGATCCGCACCAGGGCCTTCACCGAGGTCAGCGCCGAACTGGGCCTCCAGGCACAGACCGTGGTCGCGGACTTCTCCGCCGACCAGGGCAGCCGGGCCTGCCGTATGCTGCTGCTGTCCGCCGAGCGGCCCACCGCGATCGTCTTCGACAACGACATCATGGCCGTCACCGCGCTCGGCGTCGCCGCGGAATTCGGGCTGTCCGTTCCGCGGGACCTCTCCCTGCTGGCCTGGGACGACTCCCAGCTGTGCCAGCTCACCCGGCCGATGCTCTCGGCGATGCGGCACGACATCTTCTCCTTCGGCGCCGACGTGACCGAGACGCTGTTCGAGGTCATGGCGCGCCGCGAGGCCCGCTCGCACGCCGCGCAGGTGCCGAGCCTGGTGCCGCGCGGCTCCACCGCTCCGCCGCCGCGGGACTAGGCCGCAGCTACCGCCGGGTCGCGGCAGCCGATCCCGTACGGGCGGTCAGTCCAGACGCGGGGGCGGACCTGCTCGAAGCCGTGGCTCCGGCCCCCAGGTGCCGCACGATCTCCGCGGCCGGAAACGCCGTCTTCTTGCTCTCGTCGAGCAGTCCGCGGAAGAAGGAGTCCAGGACGACGGTAGGGCGCGCGTGCCGGTCGATGATGGCCCTGATCCCGGGCGGGATGCCGCCGGGCCGCCGGCCTGCGATCCAGTCGCCCAGGAAGACCTCACGTTCCGTGTCGCGGCGTACGCCGTCGAGCACGTGGTATCGGAGCAAGTGGCTCGCGGTGTAGCAGTGGTCGTATGCGAGGTGGTCCGAGAGGAAGCCGGACTCGTCCGCCGAACACCAGGCTGGACGAGGACCGGCCGATCACCTCCAGCCGGCCACGAACAGCGGGTGATCCCTCCCGGTCAGCTCAAGGACGCGGGTGTGCCCGTGCTGTTCCGGCCGCTGCACGAGATGAACGAGGGCTGGGCGTGGCGGGGCGGGCGCTCCGGGGCGAGCGGCAGCGCGAAGCTGTTCCAGATCACCCACGGCTACCTGCACTCCAGGGGCCTGACCACCATCATCTGGGTGTCGAACGTCAAGGACATCGACGGCGGCGCCGCCAACGTCGCCCTGACCGGACACAGCACCTCGTCGGGGCCGTCCGCACGCGACCCGCGGACGGCCCCGAGCCGTCCCTTCACCGGCTTCCCACCGCTCAGTTGCTGCCGACCGCGCGCAGGCCGCCGGGGGCGGTGTGGGTGGTGGGGG
>NZ_JAJSYW010000243.1:0-8181 GCF_036815005.1 Streptomyces sp. IBSBF 2435
GTGTGGGGCTTCCGGGCCCGGGGTGGGGGGGGGGGGGCGCCCCCCCCCCCCCCCCCCCCCCCCCCTGATGGGCACCCCCCCTGCCGGAGGGGAACCGCCAGACCCCCGCGCCCGGGGGGAGGCGCACCCGCCGACGCGGCCTGCACCCCCCGGCCCGCGCCAGCGGAGGGGATAACCTCAAGCCCGCGCCAGCGGGTGCGCGCCCCGGGAGGGGGTGGCCGGGAAGACGCGGGCCGCGGGGAGGGCGGCCTGGACGGCCGCGGTCACGGCGCCCGCCTGCTCCGCAGGGACGAGCGCGATCGCGGAACCCCCGAAGCCGCCACCGGTCATCCGCGCACCGAGCGCGCCGCAGGCGAGCACCGTGTCGACGACGAGGTCGAGTTCGGGGCAGGAGATCCGGAAGTCGTCCCGCAGGGACACGTGCCCGGCGGTGAGCACCGGACCGATCTCGCGGATGCGCCCGGCGTCGAGCAGGGCGATGACCTCCTCGACCCGCCGGTTCTCGGTGACGATGTGCCGGGTGAGCCGGCGCAGCCGCCCGTCGGGCTCGTCGGGCAGGGCGGCCAGGGCCGCGTCCAGGCCCTCGTAGGGCACGTCCCGCAGCGAGGCCAGGCCCAGCGCCGCGGCAGCCGCCTCGCAGCCGGACCGCAGCGCGGCGTACGCCCCGTCCGCGTGGGCGTGCTTGACCCGGGTGTCGGCCACCAGCAGCGTGAGGCCCGCGCCCACCAGGTCCAGCGGCACCTGGCGCTGTTCGAGCCCGCGGACGTCGAGGTGCAGCGCGTGCCCCTCGGTGCAGCACGCGGACGCGGTCTGGTCCATGACGCCGACCGGCGCGCCGACGTAGACGTTCTCCGAGCGCTGGCAGAGCAGCGCCAGTTCCTGCCGGGTGATGTCCACGCCGTGCAGATCACCGAGGGCCAGCCCGGTGACGACCTGGAGGGCGGCGGAGGAGGACAGGCCGCCGCCGACCGGCACGGTGCTGTCGTAGTGGATGTCGGCGCCGCCGACCGGGTGGCCGGCCTCGCGCAGGGTCCACAGGACGGCCGCGGGATAGGTGGCCCAGCCCGCGGCGCGGCCGGGGGCGAGGTCGTCGAGGCGCAGTTCGACCACGCCGCCGTCCATGTCGGCGGAGTGGACCCGCAGCAGGCCGTCGTCGCGACGCGCGACGGCGGCCCTGGTGGTCTGCGCGAGCGCGAAGGGCAGCACATGGCCGTCGTTGTAGTCGGTGTGCTCGCCGATCAGGTTCACCCGCCCGGGGGCCGCCCAGCAGCCCTCGGGCGCGCGTCCGAAGACGTCCTTGAAGGCTATGCCGAGGTCCGTCATTGCGCGTCCTCCCCGAGGGATTGAGCGAAGTTCCATGCGTCGCGGACGATCTCCGCGAGGTCGGTGCGGCTGGGCCGCCAGCCGAGCCGGTCGTGCGCGCGCTGCGCGGAGGCCACCAGGACGGCGGGGTCGCCGGCCCGGCGCGGCTGCACGGTCGCGGGGATGGGGTGCCCGGTGACCTGGCGGGCGGTGTCGATGACCTCGCGGACGGAGAATCCGCTGCCGTTGCCGAGGTTGCAGATCAGGTGCTCGCCCGCGGTGGCGTGGTCGAGCGCGAGCAGGTGCGCCTCGGCCAGGTCGGCGACGTGGATGTAGTCGCGCAGGCAGGTGCCGTCGGGCGTCGGATAGTCCTCGCCGAACACGGAGATGGCCTCGCGCCGGCCCTGGGCGACCTGGAGGACCAGCGGGATCAGGTGCGACTCGGGGTCGTGGCGCTCGCCGTGCCTGCCGTACGCGCCCGCCACGTTGAAGTACCGCAGGGAGACGGCGGCCAGGCCGTGGGCGGCGCACTCGGCGCCGATCATGTGGTCGACGGCGAGCTTGGTGGCGCCGTAGGGGTTGGTGGGGGCGGTGACGGCGTCCTCGGTGATGGGGATGCTCGCGGGCTCGCCGTAGGTGGCGGCGGTGGAGGAGAAGACCAGTGTGCCGACCCCGGAGTCGCGCATGGCGTCGAGCAGTTCGAGGCTGCCGCCGACGTTGTTCCGCCAGTATTTGGCCGGGTCGGCGACGGATTCGCCGACCTGCGACGACGCGGCGAAGTGCAGCACGGCGTCGTAGGAGCCGTCGAGCACCTTGGCCGCGTCCTGGATCCGGCCCTCGACGAAGTCGGCGCCGTCCGGGACGCCCTCCCGGAAGCCGGTGGACAGGTCGTCCAGAACGGTCACCCGGTGCCCGGCGGCCAGCAGATGGGCGGCGACCACACCGCCGACGTATCCGGCTCCACCGGTGACCAGCAGCTTCAGGGGGCTCTTACTCACTGACTCGCTACCTCTCGCAGTCGCAGCGCGGCGGCCTCGGGCGGTACGTCGTTGATGAACGCGCCCATGCCCGATTCGGACCCCGCAAGATACTTAAGCTTGCCCGACGTGCGGCGAATCGTGAAAAGCTCCAGATGCAGCCCGAACTCCCGCCGCTCGGGCGTGCCGAAGGGCGCCTGGTGCCAGCCGGAGATGTACGGGGTGCGCGGCTGCCCGGGGCCGAAGATCCGGTCGAAGCGGCGCAGCAGCTCCAGGTAGACGCGCGGGAATTCGGCGCGCGCGTCCTCGTCGAGGGCGAGCAGGTCCGGCACCCGGCGGTGCGGGAAGAGGTGCACCTCGTAGGGCCAGTGGGCGGCGTGCGGGACGAACGCGGTCCAGTGCTCGCCCGCCAGCACGATCCGCCGGCCGTCGGCGGTCTCGTCGGCGAGGATGTCGTCGAAGAGGTTGCGGCCGGTGCGTTCGCGGTGCCCGGCGAGGGCGCTCAGCATGAGCGAGGTGCGCGGGGTGACGAACGGGTAGCCGTAGATCTGGCCGTGCGGGTGGCCGAGGGTGACGCCTATCTCCTTGCCGCGGTTCTCGAAGGGGAAGACCTGGACGACGCCGGGAAGTTGGGACAGCTCCCTGGTGCGGTCGATCCAGGCGTCGAGCACGAGCCGGGCGCGGGCCTCGCTGAGGTCGGCGAAGGAGGCGTCGTGGTCGGAGGTGAAGCAGACCACCTCGCAGCGTCCCGCGTCGCCCGCCAGCGAGGGGAAGCGGTTCTCGAAGACGACGACCTCGTAGTCGGTGCCGGGTATCTCACTGAGCCGTCCCTCGCGCGAGGGGCACAGCGGGCATTCGTCGGCCGGCGGGTGGTAGGTGCGGCCCTGGCGGTGCGAGGCGATGGCCACGGTGTCGCCGAGCAGGCGGTCGTGGCGCAGTTCGGAATGGGTGGCGACGGGCTCCAGCGGACGGCGGTCGACGGCGTCACGGATGACCGCGTCGGCCGTGTCGTCGGCGTCGTAGTAGATCAGTTCGCGGCCGTCCGCGAGCCGGGTCGTCGTCTTCTTCACCCTACAGACCCCTCACACCACAATCACCCAACATAACCGCACACAATGAATCATGACAGAACAGCGCAGTCAATGCGCGAGGGCAGGTGAAGTTGACTTCATGAGCGCAGGGCGGAGCCGCGTCCGTTTCGGGCACAACCAAACAAAGCCGAACAGATGAATGGCCGGACGTGCGGTTCAGCGCACTCCGGGGGCCGCCGCGCGGTCGAGCAGGCCGGTGCGCGCGGCCAGCGCCGCCGCTTCGAGCCGGGAGCCGACGCCCAGCTTCATCAGCACCCGCTGCACGTGTGTACGCGCGGTGCTGGGCGCGATCCGCATCCCGGCCGCGATCAGCCGGGTGTCCTCGCCCTCGGCGACCCGCACCAGCACCTCGATCTCGCGCGGGGTCAGCAGTTCGAGCAGCCGCATGCCCTCGTCGTCCGGCTGCTGGGCCGGGTTGAGCAGTTCGGCGAAGGCGCCCTGCAGCAGCGGCTGCGCCACCGCGACCTCACCGGCCCGCGCCTTGGCCATGGCCCGCTCCACGCCCTCGATCCGCTCGTCGTGGCGTACGTAGCCCGACGCGCCGGCCGCGAAGGCCGCCGCGATGCCGCGCGGGTCGGGCACCGGGCCGAGAACGACCACCGCGACCCCGGGCCGCTCCCGCTTGATCCTGGCGACCGCGTCGAAGGCGCCGGGCTCGGCCGGCGCCGCCGTGCCGAACAGACACACCTCGGGCGACCGGCTCAGCACCAGCTCCGCCGCCCCGGCCGCGGGCGCGGACGCGGCAAGCACCCGGTGCCCCCGCAGCTTGAGCGCCGAGGCCAGCGCCTCGGCGAGCAGCCGGTGGTCGTCGACCACCACGAGGCGTACGCCCATGTCGGCCATCCCCTATCCCCCCGGGGGTCCGCTCCGCAGCCGCCCCCGTTCCCTACGCATACCGCGCCCGAGCCGGTCCCAACCGCGCCCCCCGGGCGGTATGGCTCCAGGCCGCGAAGCTACACGCTCACCGCATGGCGCGCGCCCCCAACCGGGCAGAAGTTTCCGGGAATTCCGGGCTGCCTGCCGGCAGGGGGCGCGCGAACGGGTCGGTGCGGGCCGTCAGTGGAAGTCGACCAGGTACTTCTCGTCGTCGTTGCCCTCGTAGACGGTGTGGGTCACGACGTAGAAGTGGCCGTTGCGCCAGTACGGGTAGTTCTCCAGGTCGGACAGGTCGATGTGGTCCTTGGAGCCGTCGGCGAAGCTCGCGAACTTCTTCATCGCGCCGCTCGCCGGGTCGATGGTGACCAGCTGCCCCGGCACGTCGTAGTCCGGCGGTTCGAGGGCGAGCAGCTGGCCGTCCACGAAGTCCAGGCCGACGATGTCCTGCTTGTCGGCGGGCTTGGCGACCCACTTCTGCTTGCCGTCGGCGGTGTTGAAGGCGACGATGCCGCTCAGCACCTGGCCCTTACTGTCGCCCTGGCTGCGCAGCGTCAGATAGACGGTGTCCTTGCTGACCAGCACATTGTGCACATCCTGCGCGCCGTTGTCGCCGAGCGAGACATCGTACTTGTCGGTGCCCAGCGAGATCCGGGACTGCATCCGGCCGTTCGCGAGGGTGACCACGTCGGTGGAGTTGCTGTTCGCGGTGCCGAGCACCACCACGACCGGGTCGGTGGACACGATCGCGTTGACCTCGGTGCCGCCCGGGGCCTCCCAGGACCACTTCGCCTTGCCGCTGCTGTCGGGGTCGATGACCTGGACCTTGTAGGTCTTGTAGTCGCAGTTGACGATCACCACGAACTGGCTGCCGCCGGCGTAGCCGTCGTCCTCGCAGTTGCCGTTGCCGCCCTGCCACAGGACCTTCTGGGTGGACAGCCGGTAACCGATGGACCCGCTGAGCCAGTCGACGCCGACCGTGTCACCGCTGATCGCCATCTGCGAGTAGTCGAAGTCGGTCTTGCTGCCGGTGGCGCCCGGCAGGATCGCCGACCACTTCTGGACCCCGGTGGTCAGGTCGAAGACCATCACCTGGTTGCAGCTGGGGCCGTACTGGACGGCGGCCAGGTTCTGGTACGTGTCCTTGGCCGCCGCGCAGTCGCCGCGGGAGGGGGCGGGCAGCGTCCAGGCCGGATTCCCGGTGGCGACGTCATAGGCGACGATCTTGTCGATCTCGCCCTTCACCACGTACTTGTCGGTGAACCAGATCCCGAAGACCGTCTTGAGGTTGTCCTTCTCCGCGACCTTGTCGGCCTGCTTGTCCCAGCCGAACTGCAGCTCGCTGGAGTGCGGGGCCGTGGTCGGGCCGGCGCTGCTGCTCTGCGCGACCGGCTTGGGGCCCGGCTTGTCGTCGCCGCCCTTGGCCGCGAAGTAGACACCGCCGCCGATCACCAGAACCGCCGCCACCACGGCCGCGATGATGATCAGCAGCTTGCTGGTGGAGCGCCCGCCGCCGGGACCGCCGGGATACTGCGGCTGGGCCGGGTAGCCGTACGGCCCCTGCGGCGGCACCTGGCCGTACTGCGGCTGCCCCGGGTACGGCTGCGGGGCGCCGCCCGCGTACGGCGGGGTCTGCGGCGGCAGCTGCTGGTGCGGGAAGGCCGCCTGGGTGGGCGCCTGCGCGTACGGATTCTGCGCCGGCGGCACCGGCTGCGCGTACGGGTTGTCACCGGCCGGCGGCTGACCCGCGGCCGGGTAGCCGTAACCGCCGCCCGGGGGCGGCGGCGGGGTCTGCGCCGGGTAGCCGTAGCCCGGCGGCGGGGGCGGAGTCTGCGGCTGCTGCTGCGGCGGCTGCGGAGGACCCGGCGGGGGCGGCACGGCGCCGTCGGACTTCCCGAACTCGGGCGGGTTGCCTGGCGGCGGGGGCGGCTGCGACATCAGCGGGACCTCTTCGTGCTCACGGTTTCAGGTCAGGTGGGCGGAAAATCTTTCTATCACCCCGGCACCATTGCCCCCGTGGGCCGCCGCTGTTCCGTTACCGGCCTGCTACACGTTCTCCCCGACCCGACCTGCCCCGATCGCTGTCATCCTGCGTCGTCGGCCAGTTCGAGCCAGCGCATCTCCAGGTCCTCGCGCTCCTCGCGCAACGCCCGCAGCTCCGCGTCGATTTCGGCCACCTTCGCAAAGTCCGTCGCGTGCTCGGTGATCCGGGTGTGCAGCGTCTTCTCCTTGACGCCGACCTTGTCCAACTGCCGCTCGATGCGCTGGAGTTCCTTCTTCGCCGCCCGGGTGTCGCCGGCCGGCTTCTCCTTCGCCTGCGGTGCCGGCGGCGCGGCGGCCTCCGCGATCGCCCGGCGGCGCTCCAGATACTCGTCCACCCCGCGCGGCAGCATCCGCAGGCTCTGGTCGCCCAGCAGCGCGAAGACCCGGTCGGTGGTGCGCTCAAGGAAGTAGCGGTCGTGGCTGATCACGGCCATCGAGCCCGGCCAGCCGTCGAGCAGGTCCTCCAACTGGGTCAGCGTCTCGATGTCCAGGTCGTTGGTCGGCTCGTCAAGGAACAGCACGTTCGGCTCGTCCATCAGCAGCCGCAGCAGCTGGAGCCGGCGCCGCTCACCGCCGGACAGGTCGCCGACCGGCGTCCACTGCTTCTCCTTGGTGAAGCCGAACTTCTCGCACAGCTGCCCCGCGGTCATCTCCCGGCCCTTGCCCAGGTCGACCCGCTGCCGTACCGCCTCCACCGCCTGGAGCACCCGCAGGGCCGGGTCCAGCTCCGCGACCTCCTGCGACAGATACGCCAGCCGCACGGTCTTGCCCACCACGACCCGGCCCGCGGCCGGCTGCGCGTCGCCGTCGGTCACCGCCGCGTCCGCGAGCACCTTGAGCAGCGACGTCTTGCCCGCCCCGTTCACCCCGACCAGGCCGACCCGGTCGCCCGGGCCGAGCTGCCAGGTGATGTGCCGCAGCAACTGCTTCGGCCCGGCCGTGACCGTCACGTCCTCCAGCTCGAAAACCGTCTTGCCCAGACGGGAGTTGGCGAACTTCATCAGCTCCGCCGTGTCGCGGGGCGGCGGCACGTCCTCGATCAGGGCGTTCGCCGCCTCGATCCTGAACCGCGGCTTCGACGTACGCGCGGGCGCGCCCCTGCGCAGCCACGCCAGCTCCTTGCGGACCAGGTTCTGCCGCTTGGTCTCCTCGGTCGCCGCGATGCGCTCGCGCTCGGCGCGGGCGAAGACGTAGTCGCTGTATCCGCCCTCGTACTCGTACACCGTGCCGCGCTGCACGTCCCACATCCGGGTGCACACCTGGTCGAGGAACCAGCGGTCGTGGGTCACCACCACCAGCGCGGACCTGCGGACCCGCAGGTGGGCCGCGAGCCAGGCGATGCCCTCCACGTCCAGGTGGTTGGTCGGCTCGTCCAGCACGATCAGGTCCTGCTCGTCGATCAGCAGCTTCGCCAGCGCGATTCGCCGCCGCTCGCCGCCCGACAACGGCCCGATCACCGTGTCGAGGCCGGCCGGGAAGCCCGGCAGGTCCAGCCCGCCGAACAGCCCGGTCAGCACGTCCCTGATCCTGGCGTCCCCCGCCCACTGGTGGTCCGCCCGGTCCCCGACGACCTCGTGCCGCACGGTCGCCGCCGGGTCCAGGCTGTCGTGCTGCGTCAGCACGCCGAGCCGCAGCCCGCCCTGGTGCGTCACGCGTCCCGCGTCGGGCTCCTCCAGCTTCGCGAGCATCCGCACGAGCGTGGTCTTGCCGTCGCCGTTCCGGCCGACGACCCCGATCCGGTCACCCTCCGACACGCCGAGCGACACGGCTTCCAGCAGGGCGCGCGTGCCGTACGTCTTGCCGACGGCTTCGACGTTGACCAGGTTGACGGCCACTTCTCGTCTCTCCAAGCGCAGGGGGACATCTCTCTCCCCTCACCCTAATCGCCCCGCACC
>NZ_JAJSYW010000244.1:0-8108 GCF_036815005.1 Streptomyces sp. IBSBF 2435
GCGGTGGAGTGCCCGGGGGACATATGGCGGAAGACCCGCTCGTAGGCGTAGCCGGGGCAGCGGATCTCGCCGCTTTCGAGCCGCCCGATGTGGCGGGCGTCGCAGCTGACGTGCTCGCCGATCTGGGGGGGGCCCCCGCGCAGGGGGCGGGGGACGCGGGCCGGCGCCCGGCCCCCGCGCAGCCGCCGGATGGCGGCGTTGGGGGCGAAAGCGGGGACGAAGCCCGGGACGGGATCGGGGACGCAGGCGGGCACAGGGGCGGGTAAGGAGGCAAGGGACGGCAGCATGGCGACTCCCACGACGGTCGGTGCCGCTGGAACGAACGTACCGGCCACCTGGAGGCCCCATATGCCGCATTTGGCTACTAAGCGGATATCTCATGCGCTATCCGCCATGAAACGCCACCCCTTACGGCGTGAATTGCGCGTAGCCGTTGACGCTGTGGCGCGTTGTCACAGATGTGGCACAAAATCTGCGTGCGCCGATCCCCTCGTGAGGAGCGTTTGCCTTGTTGGACACCACCGGTACGCATATGTCGGGTCCGAGCCCGGAATGCAGTGAACTGCCGCCGCCATGCGACCTGGTGACCGTACCGACCAGGCAGGGGCTCGAAGCGGCCGATCTGCTGCGGCTCGGCAGCTGTGTCGGCCCGGTGCTGCACGACAGGGCCGGCGCGAGCCTCGGCTTCCTGGTGCCGCCGGGCACCGCGGACTGCTGGGACGTGCCGGGCAGTTCGTGTACCCGCACGGACGGCCGGGGCCTGGTGCTCGACGGCGGGCCGCCGGTCGCCGACACCGGGTGGCTGCTGCCGCCGCACACCGACACCGCCGTCACCGACCCCGCGGTGCTGCGCGCCGCGCTCGGCGAGGCCGCCCGCACCATCGAACTGGTCGACGGATACCAGGGCCTGCGCGCGATCTAGCCCCGCTGCCCCGATAATCGGCGCATGGCAGGCAAGAGACAGCGCGGCGGCCGGGCGCGCACCCCCGGCGCGGTGACCGCACGGGTGGGGGGCGGCCCCGCGGCCCTCGTACCCGACAGGGAACGCCCGCAGGCCTGGGCCCTGGTCGTCGACGGCGCCCCGCAGTCCCATGTCGACCTCGCCGTGCCCGACCACCTCGGCTTCTCCTACCAGCGCAGGCTGGGCCACGTCATCGACCTGGTCGCGCCCCCGGGCATGCCGCTGCGGGTCGTCCACCTCGGCGGCGGCGCGCTCACCCTGGCCCGCTACACCGCGTACACGCGGCCGCGCTCCACCCAGCAGGTCATCGAGCTGGACACGGCGCTGGTGGACCTGGTCCGGGCGCACCTTCCGTGGGACCGCGGCTGGCGGATCAGGGTACGCGCCGGGGACGCGCGGGCCGGCCTGGCGAAGCTGCCGGACGGCTGGGCCGACCTGATCATCGCCGACGTCTTCGGGGGCGCCCGCACCCCGGCGCACATGACCAGTGCGGAATTCCTCACCGACGTGCGCAGGGTGCTGCGGCCCGGCGGTGACTACGCCGCCAACCTCACGGACGGCGGCGCGCTCGCTTTCCTGCGCGGGCAGATCGCGACCGTACGCAGTGCCTTCGGCGAGGTGTGCGTGGCGGCGGATCCCGCGGTGCTGCGGGGCAAGCGGTTCGGCAACGCGGTGCTGTGGGCGGCGGACCACGAACTGCCGGTCGCGGACCTCACCCGGCGGGTCGCGACCGACCCGCACCCCGGGCGGGTCGAGCACGGCGCGGCTCTGGCGGCCTTCACCGCGGGGGCGCCGGTCGTGACCGACACGACCTCGGCCCCGTCGCCGCCCCCGCCGCCGAACGCGTTCGGCTAGCCGCCGGGGCACCCTCCCGGACCCCGCAAGCGGCGCGGCCTACTGCTCGTAGGACTCCACCGCCGGCGCGTGGCCGTTCCACGTGCAGAAGAGCGTCGACGCCGCACCGCCGGAGGCAAGCGTGAAGGTGACCCGCAGCCACCCGTCCTCCGGCCAGACCTGCATCCGCCAGCCGGCGTTCGGCACAGCCGAGACAAGCGTGGCCGTGCTCGGCCCGAGCGCGAGGACGACCCGCCCGCCCCGCAGGGTCCAGCCCCGCACCGCCGGAGAACGCGTGGCCGGCCGGGTGCGAGGGGCGGTGGTGGCGGCGGCGGTACGGGTCGGCGGCGGCGCCACAGGCGAGGCGCCCCGCTCCGAGGACGCCAGGGGCGGCGCCGCGACCGGCAGGGCGCGCGGCGGGTCGTACGCGGTGCCGCGCAGCACACTGTGGACGCCGAACCACGACAGCGTCGCCGCCGCCGCGGTGGTCAGCGCCCAGACGCAGAAGTGGAGCAGCCCTCTGTACACCCGGCCATAGTGCCGCACCCATGCGGCGGCGTGACGCGCTAGGTTGCCGCGCATGGCAAGTGTGCTCGTGGTCGAGGACGACCGGTCCGTGCGCTCGGCCCTGATCCGGCACCTGACGGAGGCGACCCACACGGTACGCGGCGTGGGCACCGCCCTTGAGGCGCTGCGGGAGGTCGCGCAGGTCGCGTTCGACGTGGTGATCCTGGACCTCGGGCTGCCCGACCTGGACGGGTCGGAGGCGCTGAAGGTGCTGCGCGGGCTCAGCGACGTCCCGGTGATCATCGCGACCGCCAGGGACGACGAGGCGGAGATCGTCCGGCTGCTCAATGCGGGCGCCGACGACTATCTGGTGAAGCCGTTCTCGGTGGAGCATCTGTCGGCCCGGCTGGCGGCGGTGCTGCGGCGGGCCCGCGGCGGGTCGGCGGCGCCCGCGGCCGACCCGGTGATCAGGGTCGGCGGGCTGAGCATCGACGCGCGCCGCAGGCTGGCCGTGCTGGACGGGGCGGCGCTGGAGCTGACCCGGCGGGAGTTCGACCTGCTGAGCTTCCTGGCCGCGCGGCCCGGCGTCGTCGTGGCCCGCCGCGAACTGCTCGCGGAGGTCTGGCAGCAGTCGTACGGCGACGACCAGACGATCGACGTGCATCTGTCCTGGCTGCGCAGGAAGCTGGGGGAGACCGCGGCCAGGCCGCGGTATCTGCACACGCTGCGCGGGGTGGGGGTCAAGCTGGAGCCGCCGGTATGAGGTGGTCCCTGGTCCGGGTCTCGCTCGCGGTCACGGCGATGGTGGTGATCGCCTTCGCGGTGCCGCTCGGCCTGGTGGTCAAGGAGCTGGCCAGGGACCGGGCTCTGACGAACGCCGAGCGGCAGGCCGCCGCGATCGCTCCGGCGCTGGCGATCACCACCGACCGGGAGCAGCTGGAACGGGCGGTGGCGACGACGCAGGCGGGCGCGCTGCGGCGGATCGCGCTGCGGATCCCGGCGACGCGGAGCACCGCCGCGGTACGGATCGGGCAGCCGCGGGCGGCGCAGCCGGCGCTGGACGCCGCCTCGGCGCGCGGCGAGGCGGCCACCGTGCGGGTCGCGGGCGGCTACGCGCTGCTGCGGCCGACCGCGGTGGGCTCGGGGACGATCGCGGTCGTCGAGGTGTTCGTGCCGGACGGCGACGTCACCCGGGGGGTGGCCACCGCGTGGCTGGTGCTCGCCGGGGTCGGCCTCGCGCTGATCGTCGGCTCGGTGGCGGTCGCCGACCGGCTGGGCAGCCGGATGGTGCGGCCCGCGGTCCGGCTGGCGCGGGCCGCGCACCGGCTGGGGGAGGGCGACCTGGCGGTACGGGTGCCGGAGGCGGGACCCGGCGAACTGCGGTCGGCCGCCGCCGCGTTCAACGCGATGGCCGACCAGGTCGTCCATCTGCTGGCCGCCGAGCGGGAGTTGGCCGCCGACCTGTCGCACCGGCTGCGTACCCCGCTGACCGTGCTGCGGCTGAACACCGCCTCGCTGGGCCGGGGTCCTGCCGCCGACCAGACCAGGGCCGCGGTCGCCCAGTTGGAGCGGGAGGTCGACCAGATCATCAGGGCCGCCCGCGAGCAGCGCGTACCCGCGCAGGCCGCCGGGTGCGACGCGGCCGAGGTGATCACGGAGCGGATGGCGTTCTGGTCGGCGCTCGCGGAGGACGAGGCCCGGGAGGTGCGTACCGCGGGCGCCGACCGGCCGGTACGGGTGCCGGTGCCGCGTACCGAACTGGCCGCCGCGCTCGACGCGATGCTCGGCAACGTCTTCCGGCACACCCCCGAGGGCACCGCCTTCGCCGTGGATGTGCACCGCTCCGACGACGCGGTCGTCGTGCTGGTCTCGGACGCCGGGCCGGGTGTCGCGGACCCGGCCGCCGCGGTCCGCCGCGGGCACGGCGACGGCGGGCACGGCTCGACGGGGCTCGGCCTGGACATCGTCCGCCGGGTCGCGGAGTCCGCCGGCGGCGGTATGACGATCGGCCGCGGTGTGCTGGGCGGCGCGGAGATACGGCTGCGGCTCGCGCTCGGCGGCGACCCAGCGCCGGCCGCGCCCGGCCACAGGCGGCGCGGGAAAGCCGTCCGCCCGGTGCCCGGCGGCGATCCGTGACGGGTCCCCGGCGAGCCCGCCGTGAGAAGCCGCCCGCTCCCACCCTCACCGGAGAGGAAGGCCAAGGAGCGGTACGGCAGCACCCTCGAACTGCCGTACCGCTCCTTTTCTCCGTCCCCTCAGGACTTCCGGTCCTCCTCCGGGAGGTCCTGAAGGACGTTCTCGCGCGCCACCGAGGCGTACCAGTGCGCGCTCTGCTTCGGGATCCTGCGCTGCGTGCCGAAGTCCACGTAGACCGCGCCGAAGCGCTTGCTGTAGCCGTAGGCCCACTCGAAGTTGTCCATCAGCGACCACAGGAAGTAGCCGCGGACGTCGGCCCCGCCGCTCAGCGCCTGGTGCACCGCGGCCAGGTGGCCGTGCAGGTAGGCGACCCGCTCGGGGTCGTTGACCTGGCCCTCGGGCGAGATGTAGTCGTCGTAGGCGGCACCGTTCTCGGTGACCATCATCGGCAGGCCCGGGTGCTCCCGGCTGATCCGCTGGATCAGGTCGCGCAGACCGGTCGCGTCCACCGCCCAGCGCATCGCCGTGGTCTTGCCCGGGGGCAGGTGGAAGGCGACGTGCTCGGAGCCGGGCCACGGCGAGTAGTCGCTCGCGCCGTGCCCGTCGTTGCGCGGCGCCTGCGCCCCGTCGGTGTGCACCCGGCCGTCGGAGACCAGGGTCGGGGTGTAGTAGTTGATGCCGAGCAGGTCGATCGGGCGGCTGATCTCGGCGAGGTCGCCGTCCTTGACCAGGGACTCCCAGTCGACCAGGTGGGCGGTGTCGTCCAGCAGGTCGGCGGGGTAGCCGTCGCCGAGGATCGGGCCGAGGAAGACCCGGTTGCCGACCGCGTCGATCCGGCGGGCCGCGTCGAGGTCGGCGGCGGAGTCGGTGAGCGGGCGGACCTGGTGCAGGTTGAGGGTGATCGAGGTCTGCGCTGCAGCGGGGAGAGCGGAACGCAGGACCAGGATCGCCCGGCCGTGGGCGAGGTTGAGGTGGTGGACGGCCTTGAGTGCCGACTCGGGCTCGGTGCGCCCGGGGGCGTGCACCCCGGAGCCGTAGCCGAGATAGGCCGAGCACCAGGGCTCGTTGAGGGTGGTCCAGTAGGGCACCCGGTCGCCGAGCGCGCCCGCCACGATCGCGGCGTAGTCGGCGAAGCGCTCGGTGGTGTCGCGTACGGTCCAGCCGCCGACGTCCTCCAGGTCCTGCGGCAGGTCCCAGTGGTAGAGGGTGGCGACCGGGGTGATGCCCTTGTCCAGCAGCTCGTCGGTGAGCTGCCGGTAGAAGTCGAGGCCGCGCTGCACGGCCGGGCCGCGCCCGGTCGGCTGGACCCGGGACCAGGACACCGAGAAGCGGTACGCGCCCAGGCCCAGGTCCGCCATCAGCGCGACGTCGTCGCGGAAGCGGTGGTAGTGGTCGGCGGCGATGTCACCGGTGTCCCCGTTGCGGACCCGGCCGGGGGTGTGGCTGAAGGTGTCCCAGATCGAAGGCGTGCGGCCGTCCTCGGCCGCGGCGCCCTCGATCTGATAGGCGGCGGTGGCCGCCCCCCAGACGAAGCCGGGGGGAAAGCGGAGCGAGGCCGAGCTGGCAGAAAGCTCAGTGCTCTCTGAACGGACAGCTGTCATAGCGGGGGACTCCAGGGGAATCAGGGGGTAGTTGGGGGAGAAGGGGGCTCCCGCCCGGCCCGCGCGGCACAGGGGTACGGCTCGCGGGCGGGCGGCTCAGCTCTTGACGGCACCCGCGGTGATACCGCCGACGATGTGCTTGCCGAGGAAGGCGAAGACCAGCAGCAGCGGCAGCGTCGCGACCAGCGCGGCGGTGACGACCGCGGCGTGGTCGATCGCGTGGTTGCCCGACCCGACGCCCGCCAGCGCGACCTGCACGGTCGGGTTCTGCTGGTTGAGCGCGATCAGCGGCCAGAAGAAGTCGTTCCAGGCCTGTACGAACACCAGCATTCCCAGCACGGCCATCGCGGGCCGGGCGATCGGGAACACCACGTGCCACAGGATCCGCAGGCTGTGCGCCCCGTCCACCCGGGCGGCCTCGATCAGTTCGATGGGCAGCGCCTCGGAGAGGAACTGCCGCATGAAGAACACGCCGAAGGCGGCGACCAGCGAGGGCAGGATCACCGACTGGAGGTGCCCGACCCAGCCGACGTTGGTGATGATCTGGTAGAGCGGGATCACACTGAGCTGCGGCGGGATCGTCATGGTGGCGACCACGATCATCAGCAGGATGTTGCGCCCGCGGAAGCGGAGTTTGGCGAAGGCGAAACCGGCCAGCGTCGCGAAGAGCACGGTGCTGATCGCGACACACCCGGCCACGATGGTGGAGTTGATCAGGGCCGTGGTCATGTCGACCTCGTCCCACACCACCTTGAGGTTCTGCACCAGGTGGCTGCCGGGCAGCAGCGGGGTCGGCGGCTGGGTGATGTCGGTGTCGGTGTGCGACGCGGCGACGACCGTCCAGTACAGCGGGAAGAGCGAGATCGCCGCGGCGACGATCAGCAGGACGTACGCGACGGGTCCCGCGTTCTGCTGCTTGCCCGCCCCGCCCGCCTTCACCCGGCGGCGGCCGGCGGTCGGCGGAAGGGTGGAGTGGCGCGGTCGCGCGGACCGCCCGGCCTCGGTGAGTTGAGCCATGGTCAGGCCCCCAGCTTCCGGCGGTTGGAGCGCGCGATCACCAGGTTGACGGCGCCGATGAGCAGCAGGATCAGCAGCATCACCCAGGCCACGGCGGAGGCCTGGCCGAGTTCGCCGGTGTTCCAGCCCTTGTCGTACATGTAGAGGCTGAGGGTCTGGTACTGGTGGTCGGTGCCGCCGGTCATACCGACGCCGCCGCCGAACATCAGCGGCTCGCCGAACAGCTGGGTGGCGCCGATCGTGGAGACGATGATGGTGAACAGGATCGTCGGCCGGATCGACGGGATGGTGACGCTGAGGAACTGCCGCCAGCGCGACGCGCCGTCAAGCGCGGCGGCCTCGTAGAGGTCGGCGGGCACGGCCTGCATCGCGGCCAGGTAGATCAGCGCGTTGTAGCCGGTCCAGCGCCAGGTCACGATGGTCGAGATGGCTATCTGGGCGGGCCACTTGGACGACTCCCAGTCGATGTTTCCGGCCCCGACGTGGCCGAGCAGCTGGTTGATCATGCCGTAGTCCGGGTTGAACATCTGGATGAAGACCAGCGTGGCGGCGGCGACCGAGGTCGCGTACGGCGCCAGGATCGCGACCCGGAAGAAGCCCCGGCCGCGCATCCTGTAGTTGAGCAGGTGCGCGAGGCCCAGCGCCATCGCCAGCTGCGGCACGGTGGAGATCACACCGAGCGTGAAGGTGTTGCGCAGCGCCGTCCAGAAGAACTCGTTGTGCCACAGGCCGGTGTAGTTGTCGAAGCCGACCCAGGTCGCGTGGGTACCGAGCTGCACCTCGTGCAGCGAGAGCCAGCCGGTGTAGATCAGCGGGAAGAGGCCGAAGGCGGCGAACAGGAGGAAGAACGGGGCGACATAGGCGTACGGGGATGCCTTGGTGTCGAACCGGTAGAGCTTGGCGCGCCAGCCGGGAGGACGGCTGCCGCTCGGGACTTTGCTGCTGGGGGCGGACCGGGACGACAGCGGGCTGCCGTCGGACGTCGCCCTGACGGAGGTGGCCACGAGTGGCGTCCTTCCCGTAGGGATGGGGGCGGTGGGCCGGGTCGGGGG
>NZ_JAJSYW010000245.1:0-8107 GCF_036815005.1 Streptomyces sp. IBSBF 2435
GGCCTGGGGTTCGCGCTGCGGGAGGCCGTCGGTCCGCTCGATCAGCAGCCGGGGGACGCCGAGCGGCGCGAAGGCCGCGTCGCGGTCCTCGGTGGTGAGGACCAGGACCGGGCGGGCGTCGGCGAGCATGTCGCGCAGCCGGTCGGCGGGCAGGTCCGCGTCCAGCGGCAGATAGGCGGCGCCCGAAGCCAGGACCGCGAGGATGGCCGTGATGTGGTCGGCGGTCCGCGGCAGGGACAGCGCCACGATGCGCTCGGGGCCCGCCCCGCGGGCGGCCAGCACCCGGGCCAACCGGTCCGCGCGCCGGTGCAGTTCGGCGAAGGTCCGGCTGACCGCCGCGTCGGTGACGGCCGTCGCGTCGGGGGTGGCCGCGGCCTGGGCGGCGAAGAGCGCCGGGACGGTGCCGGGGCTGCCGGGGGCCGCAGGCAGGGCCGTGTCGTTCCAGGTGTGCAGGACCGTCCCGCGGTCGGCGGGGGTGAGGGCGTCGAGGCGGCCGACGGGCCGGCCGGGGGCGGCCGTCATCGCCTTGAGGAGGGCGACCATCGAGGCCGCCGTCCGCGCGGCGGCCTCGGGCGGGAAGAGGTCGGACCGGTATTCGGCGGTCAGCCGCAGCCTCTCGGCGGGCTCCACCGCCCAGGCGAACGGGTAGTGGGTGGAGTCCTCGTGGTCGCGGACGGTCATCCGCGGCCCGCTCGCGCCGTCGTCGTCGGCGACCGGGTAGGACTCGAAGACGACGAGGGTGTCGAAGAGTTCGCCGAGGCCCGCCGCGCGCTGGATGTCGGCCAGCCCCAGGTACTGGTGGTCGATGAGCCGGGACTGCTCGTCCTGGAGGCGGTCCAGGAAGTCGCCGACCGGTTCGCCGTCGCGGATCAGCACCCGCACCGGGACCGTGTTGATGAACAGGCCGATCATGGACTCGACACCGTCCAGCTCCGGGGGGCGCCCGGCCACGGTGGCGCCGAAGACCACGTCGTCACGGCCGGTGAGCCGGGACAGCAGGATGCCCCAGGCGCCCTGCACCAGGGTGTTGAGGGTCAGGCCGCGGCTGCGGGCGAGCGCGGTGAGGGCATCGGTGAGGACGGCGTCCACCTCCACGGTGTGGGTGCGCGGGACGGCCGGGGCCCGGTTGGGGTCGGCCGGGACGAGCCGGGCCGGCTCGTCGAGGCCGTCGAGGGCGCCGGCCCACGCGGCGGCGGAGGCCGCGGTGTCCTGCCGGGCGAGCCAGCGCAGGTAGTCCCGGTAGGGGGCGGCGGCGGGCGGTTCCGCCGGGCCGCCCTCGTACAGCCGGGACAGCTCGGCCGTCAGCAGCGGCACCGACCAGCCGTCGAGCAGCAGGTGCTGGTGGGACAGGACCAGGCGGTGCCTGCCGTCGGCCAGCCGGGCGAGCAGCAGCCGCAGCAGGGGCGGCTGCGCGGGGTCGAAGCGCCGCCGCTCCTGGAGCAGCAGCCGCTCCCAGCCGGCCTCGCCCGCGGTGAGGTCGACGTGCCGCCAGGGCAGCGGCACGCCGCGCGGCACGACGGCCACCGGACGTCCGGTGGACAGGTAGCGGAAGCCGGACCTGAGGCTTTCGTGCCGGTCGAGCAGGGCCTGCCCGGCCGCGCGCAGGCGGTCGGCGTCCAGCGGGCCTTCGAGGTCGTAGGACACCTGGACGGTGTAGACGTCGGGACCCTGCTCGCCGGAGTCGAAGGAGGCGTGGAAGAGCAGGCCCGCCTGGAGCGGCGAGAGCGGCAGCAGGGCGGCGTCGCCGAGGCCGCGCACTTCGGCGCGCTCGGCCTCGGTGAGGTCCAGCAGCCCGGCGTCCGCGCCACCGTCGTGGCCCTCAGGGCGTACCGCGTCGGAGGCGGCGGCGGCCAGCGCTGCGGCGCTCTTGTGCAGGAAGACGTCGCGCGGGGAGATCAGCAGCCCCGCGGCGCGGCTGCGGCCGACCAGTTGCAGGGCGCCGATGCTGTCGCCGCCGAGCGCGAAGAAGTCGTCGCCCGGGCCGACGCGTTCGAGCCCGAGGACCGCGGCGATCAGCGCGCACAGCCGCGCCTCGCGTGGTGTCGCGGGCAGCGCGGCCGACACCACGGCTGCGAAGTCGGGCGCGGGCAGGGCGCGGCGGTCCAGCTTGCCGTTCGCGGTGAGCGGCAGGGCGTCCAGGACGAGGACGGCCGCGGGGACCATGTGGCCGGGCAGCACGGCGGCGGTGCGGGCGCGCAGCTCCGCCGGGTCCGGCGTGCTCCCCGCGGCCGGGACGACGTAGGCCACCAGGCGCTCGTCGCGGACGACGACGGCGGCGCGGGCGACGTCCGGACGGCGCGTCAGGACGGCCTCGGTCTCGCCGGGTTCGATACGGAAGCCGCGCAGCTTGACCTGGTCGTCGGCCCGGCCCAGATACTCCAGCTCGCCCTGCCGGTTCCAGCGCGCCAGGTCGCCCGTGCGGTACATCCGGGTGCCCGCGGGGCCGTAGGGGTCCGCGGTGAAGCGCTCGGCGGTCAGGGCCGCCCGGCCGAGGTAGCCGCGCGCCAGCTGGACGCCGGCGAGGTACAGCTCCCCCGGTACGCCGGGCGGCACCGGGCCCAGCGCGGCGTCCAGGACGTAGGTCCTGGTGTTCCACACCGGACGGCCGATGGGGACGGCCTGCGCGCCGGGGGCGACCTCGTGGGCGGTGACGTCGACGGACGCCTCGGTGGGTCCGTAGAGGTTGTGCAGCCGGGCCGCGCCGAGCGTCCGCCGGAAGCGGCGGGCCAGCGGCGCGGGCAGTGCCTCGCCGCTGCACATCACCTGCCGCAGGCCGGTGCAGCGGGCGGCGGCCGGGTCGTCGAGGAAGGCCTGGAGCATCGACGGTACGAAGTGCGCGACGGTGACCGCCTGTTCCCGGACGAGGGCGGCGAGGTAGGCCGTGTCGCGGTGGCCGTCCGGCCGGGCCACCACCAGGGTCGCGCCGGTGGTCAGCGGCCAGAAGAACTCCCACACCGACACGTCGAAGCTCGACGGGGTCTTCTGCAGCACCCGGTCGTCGGCCGTGAGGCCGTATCGCGCCTGCATCCAGGCCAGCCGGTTCACGATCCCCTCGTGCGGGACGACGACGCCCTTGGGGCGGCCGGTCGAGCCTGAGGTGTAGATCACGTACGCGGGGTGGCGCGGGTCGTGGGACGCGGGCAGCGGCGCCCGCGGCGTGCCGTCGGCGACCGCGCCGCCGGCGTCCACCTCCAGGCGCGGGGTGTCCGGGTCGAGGACCGCGGCCCCCGCGGCGGTGACGGCGCACACGGGCCGGGCGTCGGCCAGCATGAAGGCCAGCCGCTCCGCCGGGTAGCCGGCGTCCAGCGGCAGGTAGGCACCGCCGGCCCGGTGCACCGCGAGCAGCGCGACCACCAGCGCCGCCGAGCGCGGCAGGGCGACCGCGCAGGTGCGCCCGGGGCCGGCTCCCGCGGCCGCCAGGGCGCCCGCCAGCCGCTCGACGCGGGCGTCGAGCTCGGCGTAGGTCAGGGTGGCGCCCTCGGAGACCAGCGCGGTCGCCGACGGGGTGCGGGCGGCCTGGGCGCGGAAGAGCTCGGGCAGTGTGGTGGCGGCGACCTCGTGGCCGGTGTCGTTCCAGGTGCTGAGGACCTTCGTCCGCTCGTCCGCGTCGAGGACGTCCAGCCGCGCGAGCGGGCGGCGCGGGTCGGCCACCGCCTGTTCGAGCACGCCGAGCAGCCGGCGCGCCATCAGTTCGACGGTGCCGCGGTCGAAGAGGTCGGCGCTGTAGTCGATCCAGCCCTGGACGCCGCGGCCCTCGCCCTGCTCGACGAAGTCGAAGCTGAGGTCGAACTTGGCGGTCCCCTGTTCGGCCGGCTCCGGCCGGACGGCCAGTCCCGGCAGGTCGGGTGTGCCGCCGGGGGCGGCGAGGTGGACGACCATCACCTGGAAGAGCGGGTGCCGGGACGGCGAGCGCTCCGGGCCCATTGCCTCGACCAGCCGGTCGAAGGGCAGGTCCTGGTGCTCGTACGCGGCCAGGTCGGTCTCCCTGACCCGGCGCAGCAGGGTGGCGAAGTCCGGGGCACCCGACAGGTCGGTGCGCAGGACCAGGGAGTTGACGAAGAAGCCGACGAGGTCGTCCAGCGCTTCGTCGGTACGCCCCGAGACCGGTGCGCCGAGCGGGATGTCGTCGCCCGCGCCGAGCCGGTGCAGCAGGGCGGCCACGGCCGCCTGGACGACCATGAACATGCTGGCGCCCTCGTGCCGGGCCAGTTCGCGCAGGCCGCGCTCCAGGCCGGGCCCGACGGTGAAGCCGACGGTGCCGCCGCCGCGGACCGGCAGCGGGGGGCGCGGCCGGTCGGTGGGCAGGGCGATCTCCGCGGGCAGGCCGCGCAGCGTCCCGGTCCAGTACGCGAGCAGGTCCTCGCCGGTGTCCGCGAGCAGGTCGCGCTGCCAGAGCGTGTAGTCGGCGTAGCTCACCGGCAGCGGTGCCAGCTCGGGCGCGCGGCCCGCGGCGCGCGCCGCGTAGGCGGCGCTCAGGTCGGCGAGCAGCGGGCGGTCGGACCACTCGTCGGTGGCGATGTGGTGCAGCAGGAGCAGCAGGACGTGCTCGTCGGGGCCGGCCGCGAAGAGCGTGGCCCGCAGCGGGAGTTCGCGCTCCAGGTCGAAGCGGTGCCGGATGTGCTCCGCGAACCGGTCGTAGGGCGCGTCCCGGAGGGTGACCCGGGCCTGGCCGGGTTCCAGCACGTGCTGGTGGGGCAGGCCGTCCTCGGCCGGGAAGAGGGTGCGCAGGGCGGCGTGCCGGGCGACGATGTCGTTGACCGCCGCCTCCAGCGCGGGCCGGTCGAGCGGGCCGCTCAGCCGCCAGGCGGCCGGGATGTTGTAGGCCGGCTCGGCGGCGTCCGCCGTGTCGGCGCCGCCCACCTGGTGCAGCACCCACATCCGCTGCTGGGCGGAGGACAGCGGCAGCCGGGCCGGGCGGGGCCGCCCGGTGGTGAGCGCGGGGCGGGCGGGGCCGTGCGCGGCGTCCATGGCGGCGGCGAGCCCGGCCGCGGTGGGGGTGTCGAAGACCGCGCGCAGCGGCACCTCGGCGCCCAGCACCGTCCGGATCCGGCTGACCAGCCGCATGGCGAGCAGCGAGTGGCCGCCGAGGGCGAAGAAGTCGTCGTCGACGCCGATCCCGTCCACGTCGAGGACGGCCGCGAACTGCTCGCACAGCACCTCCTCGCGCGGCGTGCGCGGCAGGCGTCCGCCGACCGCCCCGGCGAAGTCCGGGCCGGGCAGCGCGTCGTGGTCGAGCTTGCCGCTGACGGTGCGCGGCAGTACGGGGAGGGCGACGAAGGCGGCGGGCACCATGTGGTCGGGCAGCGACGCCCCCGCGTGGGCGCGCAGGGCCGCCGGAGCGGGCGTGCGGCCGGTCGCGGGCACCACGTAGGCGACGAGCCGCGGCACGCCGGGCGTGTCCTCGCGCACCACGACGGCGGCGGCCGAGACGTCCGGGTGCGCCGTCACGACGGCTTCGATCTCGCCGGGTTCGATACGGAAGCCGCGCAGCTTGACCTGGTCGTCGGCCCGGCCGAGGAAGACCAGGGTGCCGTCGGGGCGGCGGCGCACGAGGTCGCCGGTGCGGTACATACGCGCGCCGGGGCCGTCGTAGGGGCTGGCGACGAACCGCTCGGCGGTGAGCGCCGGCCGGCCGAGGTAGCCGCGGGCGAGGCCTTCGCCGGCGAGGTACAGCTCACCGGGGACGCCGATGGGGGCGGGCCGCAGCCGGTCGTCCAGCACATGGGCGCGGATGTTGTCGAGCGGGGCGGCCCAGGCGGGCCGCCCGGTGCCGCCGCCGTGCCAGCCGTACGCGTCCACGGCGCACTCGGTGGGGCCGTACAGGTCGTGGACGGCGGTGCCGGGAGTCGCGGTGAGCCGCTGCCACAGGGCCGCCGGGGTGGCCTCGCCGCCCACGGCGATGACGGCGGGGGTGCGGCTGCCGGGGGCGAGGAAGCCGTGGTGGAGCAGCTCGCGCAGATAGGTGGGGGTGAGGTCGACGAAGTCGATGCCGTGCTCGTCCAGGTAGCCCAGCAGCGCGGCCGGGTCCAGCATGGTGGCCTCGTCCACGACGTGCAGCTCATGGCCGGCCAGCAGCCACAGCAGCGGCTCCCAGGAGCCGTCGAAGCTGAAGGAGGCGGCGTGGACGGCGCGCAGCGCCGCCCGCCCGGTGTCGCGTACAGCAGGTTCCAGCAGGTCGCGCAGGTGCGCGGCGTAGAGGTTGCTCAGACCGCGGTGGGTGCCGACGACGCCCTTGGGGGTGCCGGTGGAGCCGGAGGTGTAGATCGTGTACGCGGCCGACTGCGGGTGGTACGTGCGCGGCGCGGGGTGCGCGGCGGGCGGCAGCGGGCCGTCCAGCAGCAGGCGTACGACGCCGTCGGCCGCGGGCAGCCGGTCCGCCGCTTCCGCCGTGGTCAGCAGCAGCGCGGGGGCCGCGTCGCGCAGCATGAATTCCAGCCGGTGGGCCGGAAGGCCGGGGTCCAGCGGCAGATACGCCGCGCCCGCGCGGAGCACGCCCAGCACCGCGGGCACCATCTCGTGCCGGGGCAGGGCCAGGCCCACCACCGTGCCGTCGGTGGCGCCGCGCCCGCGCAGCAGCGCGGCGATGGACTCGGCCCTGGCGGCCAGTTCGGCGAAGGTCAGCCGCCCGGCCGCGGTGACCAGGGCGGTACGGCCGGGGTGCGCCCGTGCGGTGTCCGCGAGGATCTCGGGGACGGCGCGGGTCCCGACCGGGCGGGCGGTGGCGTTCCAGCCGCCGGCGGCGGCCTCGCGCTCGGCGGGGGTGAGCACATCGAGGGCGGCCAGCGGCGCGTCCGGGGTCCGCGCGGCCTGGCGCAGCAGCAGCACCAGCCGTTCGGCGAGCAGGGCCGCGGTGTCCGGGTCGGCAAGGTCGGCGGCGTATTCGAGCAGCAGGGTGATCGGGCCGCCCGCGTCGCCGGCGTCCACGAAGGTGACGTCGAGGTCGAATTTGGCCGTGCCGTTCTCCGTGGCGGACCACTGGGTCGGCAGCCCGAGCAGGTCCGGGTCGCCGTCGGGGCGGTAGTGGTAGCCCAGCATCACCTGGAACAGCGGGTTGCGGCCCGCCACACGCGGCGGGTTGACCGCCTCCACGATCCGGTCGAAGGGCAGGTCCTGGTGCTCGAAGGCGGCCAGTGCCGACTCCCGCACCCGGGCGAGCAGGCGCCGGAAGGTCAGGCCGTCGCCGGACAGGTCGGTGCGCAGCACGAGGGTGTTGACGAAGAAGCCGACCAGGTCGTCCAGGGCGCTGTCGGTGCGCCCGGCGATGGGCGCGCCCAGCGGGATGTCCTCGCCCGCGCCGAGCCGGTGCAGCAGCGCGGCCGTGGCCGCCTGGAGGACCATGAACATACTGGTGCCGGTCGCGCCGGACAGCTCGCGCAGCGCCCGGCCCACGTCCTGCGGCACCTCGCGGCGCACCGTGCCGCCGCGGCCGGTGGGCGCGGCGGGGCGCGGCCGGTCGAGCGGCAGCGCGATCTCCTCCGGCAGGTCGGCCAACGCCTGCGTCCAGTAGGCGAGTTGCGCCGCGCCGACGTCTTCGAGCAGGCGCTCCTGCCACAGCGTGTAGTCGGCGTACTGCACGGGCAGCGCCGGCCATGCCGGTTCCCGGCCCGCCGTGCGCGCCGCGTAGGCGGTGTTCAGGTCGGCCAGGAAGGGCCGGTCGGACCACTCGTCGGTGGTGATGTGGTGCAGCACCAGCGCGACCGCGTGGTCGGTGGGGCCGAGGCGGAACACCTCGGCCCGCAGCGGCAGTTCGCGCGCCAGGTCGAAGGGGCGGCGCTGGGCCGCCCCGATCAGGCCGGCGAGCGCGTCCGGCGCGCAGTCGGTCACGGTGAAGCCGGGCTCGGCCTCGGCGGCGGTCAGGACGCGCTGGTAGGGCGCTCCCCCGTGCTCCCCGACGAGCGTGCGCAGCGCCTCGTGCCGCCCGGTGACATCGCGCAGCGCCTGTCGCAGCGCGCCGGTGTCCAGCGCGCCGCGCAGCCGCACGACCAGCGGGAAGTTGTACGCCGCTCCGCCGTCGGCCAGCTGCCCGACGAGCCACAGCCGGCGCTGGGCGGCCGACAGCGCGATCCTCTCGGGCCGGTCGGCGGCGGGCGCGACCGCGGGGCGGGTG
>NZ_JAJSYW010000246.1:0-7909 GCF_036815005.1 Streptomyces sp. IBSBF 2435
CTCCTGGAAAAACTCCCCACCCTCATCATCAGCAGCGCCGGACGACAGGGCTGGGGCTGGTTTGCAAACCGGGGCGGCACGATGACGGTATGAGCAAGGCAGGCACGATTCATCACCGTCACAGCCAAGGCGGCGTGCGGAGTTCAGGCCAAGCCGGCGAGGCTGGGCCCGGGAGTGGCCGGCGCTGCCCGTACAGGTCCTGACCAGCGGCAACGCCCCTCTCGCTATACCAACCGGCAACCAACCGACCCGCACCATCACCAAAAACGTCAGCAGCAGATCGGCATCCATGACACCAGAGAAGCCACCCACGACAACCCACTGAACAGCAAAAACCCACCACCTGCCTCACTGACATCACCATGCCGAACCACCACCGACAAAAACCCGCAGATCATCACCACGGACCAGCTCGCCTCCCTCGCCGAACTCGGCATCGACTGGGCGTGAGAACCGCGGGCCGCTGGCCGATCCCATCGGCCTTACTCGACAACTCACCGAGCGCCGTCCACCGAGCGCCAAGCGGATTACGGTTCTTCGATGAACCAGGATGAGATCCGTGATGAGCTGGTGCGCTCTGCACAGCGATGGGCTCGGACAGCCCTCGACGCCTACTTCGAGGAACCGGTGGATCAGGACTTCGCAGTCCATCACATGGCTGTGGCTGTCGAACATCTGGCCAAGGGGTCTCTGGCCTCCATCGCGCTCACGTTGCTGGCCGACGTCAGGCCTTCCGTAGAAGATCTGTTGGTACTCGGTGGTCAGGAAGACAAGGTGGAAAAGGGCCGCGCGAATCTCCGAACCGTTGGCGGTGCGGAAGCCGTGACGAGACTCGCGAAGGTGCAGAACGTCAAACCGCCAGCGCATCTCGCTACGTTGCGAGACGCCCGCAACGGCATCACTCACATGGGATGGGGGCGTGCCTCCAGCGAGTGCAGGGAGCTACTGGCAGCCGGTGCCACGTACATCGACTCCCTGCTGCCTGCACTGGAGATGGAGCCGAGCCGGTTCTGGGAGAACCATTACGAGGCAAGCAAGAACCTCGTAGAAAAGGCAACGTCCGAGCTGAAACTGCGCTACGAGGTGAAGATCCGACGGGCGCAGGAGACCTTCGCAAAGCTGACGGAACGCATGGCAGACAGCGAAAAGGCGGCCGTGATCGCGGGTCTGTCGGCAGCGCCGTTGCCCAGCCGGTGGTACCTGTGCGTTCCCACGCAGTGTCCAGCGTGCGAAAGTCCCGCCCTCATCAGCGGGCGCGACAAAGACGGGGAGTACGGGGATATCTGGTTCCTTCCGCGCTTCTTCGGGTGCCGGGTCTGCAAGCTCACGCTGACCGGCCCGGAACTGGACCTCGCGGGCATGAAAGGCCATTCACTGCGCACAGAAGAAGAGGTGGATGACGGCTGGGAACCCGACTTCGACTTCATGTGATCCAGCAGCGCTGATCCGACGTAGTCGATCGCGTCTGGACATCCGGGGGCCCCTGCTGCAGTGCTGAGCAGGGGCACTCGCCGTGCGGAAGTCGATCGCTGACCAAGGCAAGCACGAGGTGATGCGGCAGCTTCAGGAGGCCGCGCGGGCGGAGCGGTTGGAGGAGCAGAGGCGGGCGCGGAAGGCCGAGGAGGCTGAGCGTCGACGACTGGAGCGAGAAGAGGAGGCGCGTCTGCGCCTTGAGGGGGCACGGCGGCGGTGGGCGGAGGAGGATGCCCGCTGTGAGCGGGGGCGGGTGGAGCGCGAGGCGCGGGAGCGCCAGGACCTGGAGACGGCGCGGGCGTGGCGGGGCTGATGGTCGCCGCAGCAGCAGACCGAACAATTCGCCGCCGTCGCCGACACCCACGGTCGCACCGCGGGCACCAGGACTGTGCCGGCGTACCGAGGCTCCGGGCCGACCCCGTCCAGCACTCATTCCGGGAGCCGTCTCGAGGCGGGGCGGCCGCCCCGCCTGGCCGGGAGGTCAGAACGGAGGCTCCTCCACAGCCGCCGAGGAACGGGCGGCGCAGGTCCCCCAGCCGCTGGTGCTTCCCGGCCCAACCGGTGTAGATGGCGCCTCTTCCAGCGCCCGAGACCACAGACTGCGCCACCAGTCCCGCCGTGGCTCAGGTCCGTCCATCGAGTCCGGCCACCGGTCCTCGTTCGGATCGGTCTTGGAGCGTTTGCAGAACACCTCGAAGAGGGCGTCGGCGACGTCCCCGTCGATTGGCACCGTCTTGCCGAGCATGGCCCGGCGGATTGTCTCCTTGCTCGCGGTGAAGGCGTCGTAGTCGGCTGAGATCGCATCGGCGATCTCCTGGAGCGTCGGGCGGCCCGCCCGGCGGTAGCAGTCCCACAGCTCTTCCACGAAGTCGCGTCGTGCCCCCTGCGGCAGATCACGCTCGGACGGCATCCGCAAGATCTTCGCCACGTGTCCCTCCCCCGCTCGTGGCCATCTGAGCCTAACGAAAACAACCAGAGACTCATGATGACAACGCGATAACTCGTGAAGACTCGCAGAAACCACCATCGGACTACCTCTGACCAGCACAAACACCTCTTCCCTACAGCGTTTGGGCAGCCTCAGACCAGATCTGTGGGGTCGCTGAGGCCCTGCGACGCACCTCCGTCAGAGGTGTGCCTGACCTCGTTGCTCAGGAGGGGCAACCATCACCAGGACTCGGTACATGCGCGGATCTCGAACCGTCCCGGCTCGTCAGGGACAGCCGCAACGCTCCGGTCGCCGTGCGATAGTCCGGACGGCCGGCCTTGCGGTCCTCTCCGGCGCCATGGCCGCCGTTGGGGGCTTGATCGTCAACGGGCTGGGGCACTGGATCGGACTGTGACCCCCGCTCTGTCCAGCTGATGGCGACGGTCCGTCGGGCCGACGGCACGGCTGACATCTGCACCAGGGTGCTGGCCGACTACAAGCCGCGGGGCGCACGCCGAATGCCCGCCGGAGTCTTCGGCCCGGCCGCCGGGCGTACGGGACCAGCGCGGCGGGCTGCGGGGCAGGCCGCCGCGACGCGAACCGACGCCGCTCCCCCGAGGCGCCCTGTCCACAGTCCTGGTCCCACCCTCCATCACCAGGGCTGGGGACAAGGAGAGGAGCACAGAGGGGATGTCAGCGCTCCGAAGCGGCGGCGGAGACATCGCTACCCCAGGTCAAAGGGTCCTTTCGATGCGGCCTTGACGAAACGGTGCGCCCAGTCCGTTGCGCACCCCGTTGCCCAGTCCGTTGCCGAACGGCACCCGGCAAAGATTCAGGCGCCTTCGGTGGCGGCATCCCGCGGGCTCAGGCGGTCCGGTCGACAGGCGCGGCCGTCAGGCGGTCCAGGCGCTCGTAGAGGACGCGCACCAAGCGGGTGCGGTCCTGGACGCAGCGCACCGTGCCCTCCAGCCGCTGCGTCACCCGGACGGTCTTTTCTGGCTACGGAAGGGCGACTGGTTTTCGTAAATCCACATCTTGGGACTGCAGATGAAGCGAGGATGCTGCTCCTCATAGGGCACATTGGCCCAAACATCGGGGTTCGCGGCAAAGGCCCGACACAGAGCAGCTTGGGAGTCCTCGTCCAGCTCGTCCGGGGCCACAATGATGAATTCATCGCCGAGCCGGCTCATGGTGAACGCGGTGATGTAGTCCAGGTGGTCGGCGAACACTTCCAAGAGTCGTCGGGCATTTGGCCACTTGTCGAAGGGCTGAGTCGGAAGGGTGACGTACTCGATGAATCCGTGGCCCCGGGCGACGAATGCCTGGAACTTGCTCCAGTCGTTGCCCTCGAGCAGCATCGCAAGGTACGACCCAAGGTCGCCGTCGTCATCATCTAGGATGTTCGAGCTGCTGTAGAGGAGGCATGACCGGAAGTGGTCGACGACTTTCTGCAGGCGGATGATGCTGACACGTAGGAGTGCGTAAGTCTGCGGCGACAGTGCGCGGTTGTGGGCGAGAACGTTGCGGATCTCGCGGACCTCGTCAAAGTCTTTCGCGATCGCCTGCTGATCCTGCCCTGCCAAGTGGTGCACGTCGCCCGCGATCTGCGGGTCAGTCAGCATGGCCAGGAGCTGACCGATGTCGGACTGCCAGATGAGGTCACCGCTGGTCTCGGCGTCAAGGTGCAAGCGCTGGCGGCTTCTCTCAGCGAGGCGCTCGAGCTTCTTGCGCAGTTTCGGGTCCAGGTGCTGGTGCCACAGGGCTCCGTAGGCGCGCATCCAGGAAGCCAGGCAGAGTCTGCGCAGCCACCCTTCCAGGGTGTAGATGTCTCGGTAGGCCTGCTGGTTGATCCGCGGCACCAAGAACTCGCCGTCGAACTCGAGGTCCAGCTGCTGCTCGGAGTCCACCATCCCTGCTTCTCCCCCCCCAAGCCGCTCCCCGGGCTGATGGCACCATTGTTCCAGGACGGCCCTGCGAATCGGTGCGCACGGTCCCTTGCACGGTCTTTTGAACGGCCTCTTGCACGCTCTCTTGCCGCCAATCTCCTGATCGTTGGCTGCGGCCCCCCAGCGGCCGCACCTCGGCATCCGGCACCTGTCCGACCCACTCCTGAAGGTCCCGCAATCCACCCGCCCCACTGCCGTCGATCAAGAAGCGCATTGTCTCCCAGCCGCGCCCGCCCCGGCAGACAGTTCCGGTGGTCATCGCCACCGGCAGTTCCTCCGAGCACCAGCGCCCCGCGGCCGGGCACTGGCATCATCAGCGGATGCTCATCACGCCCCGGCCCGGCGCGGACCGCAACACCGCCCTGAAGACCTTGCGTGAAGCCCACCAGGCCGTGGAGGACGTGTACAACGCCGGGCACCCGCCCTACGTCCGCCTCATGGAATACCTGCGGTGGGCCAACCAGGCCGTGCGCCTGCTGCGGGCTCAGATCAGTACGCCCGACCTCGACGCCTTGGTCCTCACCCGCGGCCACGCAGCACTCCTCGGCGGGATCAGCGACCTGTCCGCGATGATCGCAAACGACGTCCAGCGCACCGGCGGTGTCGTCGGTGACCTGGTGGACCTGGAACTCACCGAGCGCATCGCCACCCTGGACGCTGCCGTGCAGGATCTCGCACAGCTCCTCACCCGCTGGGACGACCGGATCCGGTACGTCCTGCCCGACAGCAGCTTCTACATCCACCACCCCGACAACCTGGAGAAGGCCGACTTCGCAGAACTCCTGGGCCTGTCGCCCAGCGAGCCGGTGTGCCTGCTGTTCCCGATGGCCGTCATCGACGAAATCGACACGCTGAAGGAGTCCAAGGACCGGCGTGTCAGGTGGCGTTCCGGATTCACTCTCGCCGTTCTGCAGCGGATCCTCAGCGACGCCGGACGCGGCACCCTCCACCCGGTCGACACCAGCACCCTGCCCGAAACCGGCACCTTCCGTGCCGAGATCATGGTGGAAGTCCTGTTCGACCAGCCCGGCCGCCTGCGGCTGTCGAACGCCGACGACGAGATCATCGACCGAGCCCTGGGGGCGCACGTCCTGGCCGGCCGCCACGGTGCCACGCTGCTGACCTACGACACCGGACAGGCCACCCGCGCCCGCACCACCGCTCTGCGCGTGCGCAAACTCGCCGGCGACCAGGGCACTGGAGACGAACCCGGCTGGACTGCGGAAGAGCCCCGGCCCGGCAGCGGTGTACGGGCGCAGCGACGGGCGCGTGCTGCGGCCGCGCGGCAGGAATGACCGGGCACCCTCCCCCGGCCCCGAGCCCGACCCCTGGTACCGGGGCGCGGGAGCCGACTTTGGCACACACCGCTCCGGATGCCGGTCCCCGCGGCGGCGCGCGGGCCCAACTGCTCCTCGGCCCTCCAGCGTTGCGGGTCGCTCCGTTGACCGGGGAGACGACGTGGTCGTACGTGTGCCGGATCGCCGGGCGCTACGGCATGGACTCCGCCGCACTGCTGCCGTGGTGGACCTGGACTGGTACCCGGCCGCGGGACGAGGCCGGCCCGCGCGACGACGCCGTGGTGCTGTTCAACCCCGCCGGCCGGCAGTTACCCGCCCGGCTGGGCGGGCTCGGCGAACACGATCTGGCCCGGGCGCTACCCGCGCTCGCCGACGAGCCGCAACCAGTTCCGGCGGCCGCTCTGGCCCCGTCCGGGGAAGCCCCCGGCTCCGGCAATCCGGCGGGCCGGTGGAAGGTCGCCTCGGCGGGGGAGCACGGGCCGACGGCGTACGGGTGCGCGCTGTGCACGGCCGCCCGCACCGGCCGGGAGGCCGTGGTGGTGCGGTATGTCGCGCCGTGGCAGCGGGCCTGTGCCCGCCACCAGCGGTGGATGATCACCGCCGGGGACGGCCACCGCCACCACCGCCTCGCCCCGCGCGCGGCCCCGGAGGCCGCCGCGGCGCAGCGGGCCTGGCCGAAGGTCGCCCGGACCGCAGCCGCGGCCGGGGCCGATCCGGGCCGGGTGTTCGCCATGGCCCATGCGGTGGCCTGTGCGTGGTGGGAGCAGGCCCTGGAGTGGGAGCAGGAGCGGATCTGGCCGGCGCGGCTGCACACGGTCGCCGGAGGGGATGCCGGGCCGCGGTTCTGGCGGTGGCGGATCACCGCCCGCGACACGGTCGTCTTCCCCGAGACCGCCGCACCGGCCGCGGTGCTTCTCGACCCCGGCATGCAGGAGCGGATCTGGGACGACCACGGGCGCGGCGGGCCGGTTCACCCGTTCCACCCGGTGGCGCGGCAACCTGGGCGCCCGTTCCGCACGCCGGACCGATCGTCACACCAGGCCGTTCCCAGCCCATCCGTTCAGGAACGCGGCCAGGGCGCGGCGCTGTTCGTCCTCGCGGGCGACCTGGCGGGCCAGGACCTCGCGGTCGACGTACGGGTCGACAGCCGCCAGGACAAGGCTGCGACGGCAGAGTTGGACAGAGCACAGCACAGGCGGGGGGGGGGGGGGGGGGGGGGGGGGGGGGGGGGGGGGGGGGGGGGGGGGGGGCGCCCCCCCCCCCCCCCCCCCCCCCCCCCCCCCCCCCCCCCCCCCCCCCCCCCCCGCCCCCCCCCCCCCCCCCCCCCCCCCCCGGCTGTGAGTTGGCAGCGGATGATGCGTCGGCATCAAGCCTGTGCGCTGCGGGGGAAAGTGCTGCCCGCGTGGTCAGTCCTTGTGCTTGAAGACGTCCCTGACGGCGTCCTTGGCCTTCTCGGCACCCTCCCGCACGTCGCCCTTGGCCTGGTCGCCGCGGCCTTCGGCCTCCAGGCTCTCGTTGCCGACCGCGTGGCCGACGGCCTCCTTGACTTCGCCCTTGGCCTGGTCGGTCTTGGCTTCGATCTTGTCGCTGTCGCTCACGACGGGACTCCTCGCGTTCCGGTTCTCTTCGGCCGCCATCCTGACCGGAGAAACGCGCGGGAGGAATGGCGGCGGAAAACGGCTCTGGTGACAGGTACCGGCAGGCTTCCGGCGGAGGTTGGGACGCTGCATATTTTCCGGAAGCCTCCCGGCAGGAGACTCCTGTCCGTGAACTTTCCGGGCATTCCTGGATTCGGGACAATCTTCGGCACAACCAGTGCGGGCGGGGCCCCGCCCGCATCTGCGACGTGCCGGACTACCAGCGGTACCAGCGATTCCTGCCGCCGCTGGAGTGCGTGCCCCGCATGACGAAGCCGAGCGCCCACACGATCAGGGCGATCACAGCGATCCACCACAGCAGGTGCAGAGCGAATCCCGCGCCGAACAAGATGAGCACGAGCAGAAGAACAATGAGCAACGGTCCCATGATTATCTACCTCCGAAACTCCGCACTCCCGCTGGTGAAGCCCTCATGCACCAGCTAAGAGCGGTCCGGTTCCCGTTTTCACAACGCTGGAGGGGTGCGCGAAAATCTTCGTTCCGACGGCCGGTGCCGTGGTGGACCGGCCGGACGGGGGTGCATCCAGGTGGCCCGGGTCACCGGGCAGAGGCCGCATCCGGGTCCGGCGCGATCGGGTCGGGGGCGATCGGGTCGGGGGCGGGTAT
>NZ_JAJSYW010000247.1:0-16372 GCF_036815005.1 Streptomyces sp. IBSBF 2435
CGTCCCCCACGGTGGCCCCCACGCCCGCCCCGACCGGCACCCTGGAGCCGGGTGCCAGCGGCGGCGGGGACGACCCGCGCGGCCCGGCCGGCTCGACCGACGTCACGCCGGTCGTCCCGGGCTGGCAGGCGGTCAAGCGCCAGGAGCGCAACTCGGTCTTCGACGTGCCGCCGGACTGGACACTCGACAGCGAGACCATGGACGTCGGCTACGGCGACGAGACCGGCAAGCCGCAGGTCGCGGTCGGCGCGCCCGCGTACTACAAGAAGGACATCTGCACCGACGGCAAGAACGCCGTCTCCAGCGCGACCGCCGGCACCAAGGGCGGCGGCGGGGCGCCGAGCCTCAAGACCGCCGCCGAGAACGAGGCCAGGGCCTGGGCGAAGTGGGCCTTCCAGGAGAAGGGCAAGGGCACCGTCTCCGCGGCGCAGAACAGCAAGGCCTTCCACAACGCCCACGGGATCACCGGCTGGCAGGCGCAGGCCACCATCACCGGGGTCCCCAAGGCCAACAAGTGCTCCTCGAACGGCATCGCCTACACCGTCGCCTGGCTCGACCCGGCCCAGCCCGACAAGCCGACCCCCGTGGTGTGGGTGCTGTGGGCGCGGCAGGGTGTGCCCGACCAGATCAGCCAGGCCATGGTCGACCAGATCATGAGCACCATCCGGCCGATGAAGCAGTGACACGCGGCAGCGGCCGTACGCTTGGCTATCGCCCGCCCCCGGTGGACTGCCAACCGATCAATGGGCGGCGGGTACGGCAGCGGCGGACGGCAATGGCGGCCGGTACTGCGGCGCCGGGTCTCGCGGGCCTACGGTGAACGGCCCGGCGGTCGTACGGTGAACGGCCCCGCGCTGCTGGGGCGCCGGGCTCGCCGGCCTGCGGTGAACGGCCCCGGCGCTCCCCCGGGTCCCGCGGTCGTACGGCGACCCGCCTGCCGAGCGGTCAGCCGACCGTGAACGCGCCCTCCGGGGGGCGGGGCGAGGCCGTCGCCGTGGCGTCGTCCACCGGGTGCGCGCGGCCGATCAGCCGGGACAGGGCGGGGCCGTGGACGACCCGGGCCGGGAAGGCGTCGGCGGCGCACAGCCGGGACAGCGCCTCGACCGGCAGCGGGCGGCGGCTCGCGACGAGGACGGCGTTGCCGAAGCGCCGGCCGCGCAGCACCCCCGGCTCCGCCAGCAGGCACAGGTCGCCCCCGCCCGCCAACGCGCTGCGTAGCGTGGCCAGTTGGGAGCGCAGGAAGGCGAAGGGCGCGGCGTCGGCCACATTTGCCAGGTAGACACCGTCCGGGCGCAGCACCCGCAGGGCGTCGCGGACGAATTCCACCGACGTCAGCGCGGCGGGTACCCGCGAGCCGCCGAAGACGTCCGCCACCACGAGGTCGGCGGTCCCGCCGCCGGCCCGCGCCAGCCAGGCCCGCGCGTCGGCGGTGTGCACGGTCACCGAGGGGTCGTCCATCGGCAGCACCTCCGCGACCAGCGCGGCCAGTCGCCGGTCGGCCTCCACCACCTGCTGCCGCGACCCCGGCCGGTCGGGGCCGAGCCAGCGGGCCAGCGTCATCGCCCCGCCGCCCAGATGCACCGCGTCCACCGGCTCGCCGTCGGCGAAACCGGCCCGCACGGCGTACGCGATGCGCCGCACGTACTCGAACTCCAGGTGCCCCGGGTCGTCCAGGTCCACGTACGACTGCGGCGACCCGTCCACGGTGAGCAGCCAGGCCCGCGTCCGGTCGATGTCGGGCAGCAGCCTGGCCGTACCGAAGTCCACCGCCCGCACCACCGGCACCGGTTCCGGAGCCTGCCCGGGCTTCCGGTCCGGCGCCTGGTCTGATCCCGTCGCGGGCCGGTCCTCGTGTTGATCCACCCGGCCATTGTCCCGCGCCCCGCGTGGCGGCACGCCCGCCGCTGTCCGGTACGTGGCAACGTACCGGACAGCGGCAGAGCTCAGATCAGCGCGGTCACCGTGCCCGCGCCGACCGTGCGCCCGCCCTCGCGGATGGCGAAGCCGAGCCCCGGCTCCAGCGGCAGCGCCCGGCCGAGGCCGATGGTGACGTCGGCCGTGTCACCGGGCAGCGCCATCCCCGCCGGGCCGAGGTCGACGTCGCCGACCACGTCCGCGGTGCGGATGTAGAACTGCGGCCGGTAGCCGGTGGCGACCGGGGTGTGCCGGCCGCCCTCCGCCGCGGGCACGATGTAGACGCGACGCCGGTCGGTCGTGGACCCCTGGCCTGGCCGACCCTCCCCGTGCGGGGTCCCACCGGACGTCGGTCCGGGGAGGGTCAGCGTCGGGCGCCGTCGAAGGATGCGTTCCGGGCGGCCCGGGCGGCGGATGCGGCCGGGGCGGCGCAGGCAGCCTTCGACGCGACCGCTGCTGCGGTGGCGTCTGCGAGGAAGGCGAGCCGGAACATGCGCCGAGCATGACGGGCGGGCCCGCCCGGCGTCGAAGGGTTTTACGGCGGGAGCACGTGAGAGGATTTGTTCCGCGGGTGAACTTAGGCCGCCCGACCGGCTCGCCCGCGTCCCCACCAGATCGAAGGAAGCTCCATGCCCCTGGCCATCCTCGCCCTCGCGGTGAGCGCCTTCGGTATCGGCACCACGGAATTCATGATGATGGGCCTGCTGCCCGACGTGGCCGACAGCCTGGGCACCTCGGTGCCGACCGCCGGGTATCTGGTCTCGGCCTACGCGCTCGGCGTCGTCGTCGGCGCCCCGCTGCTCACCGGCCTCGGCGCGCGGATCCCTCGCAAGCGGATGCTCCTGCTGCTGATGGCGCTGTTCACCGCCGGCAACGCCGCCTCCGCCGTCGCCCCCGGCTACGGCACGCTGCTCGCCGGGCGCTTCCTCGCCGGGCTGCCGCACGGCGCCTTCTTCGGCGTCGGCGCGGTCGTGGCGTCCCGGCTGGTCGCGGAGAACCGCAGGGCGCGGGCGGTGGCCGCGATGTTCCTCGGCCTGACGGTCGCGAACATCGTCGGTGTGCCCGCCGCCACCCTGCTCGGCCAGAACCTGGGCTGGCGGGCCACCTTCCTGGTGGTGACCGCGGTCGGGCTGCTCTCACTGGCCGCGCTCGCGCTGCTGGTGCCGCAGCTGCCCACCGAGGAACTCAGCGGAGTCGGCCAGGAGTTGCGCGCGCTGCGTGATCCTCAGGTGCTGCTCGGGCTGCTCACCGCGGTGTTCGGCTTCGCCGGGGTCTTCGCCGTGTACAGCTATCTCGCCTCGATGATGACCGAGGTCACCGGCTACGCGGACGCCACCGTCACCGTGCTGCTCGCGCTGTTCGGCATCGGGATGACGCTCGGCGCGCTCGCCGCGGGCCCGCTCACCGACCGCGCCCTGCGCCCGACCCTGTACGGCTCGCTGGCCGCGCTCGCCGTCGTCCTCGTCGGCTTCCACTACGCCGCCCAGTCCAAGGCGACCGCTCCGATCGCGGTCCTGGTGCTGGGCGCGGTCGGCTTCATGACCACCACCCCGCTGCAGATGCTGGTGATGAACAAGGCCCGCCGCGCCCCGACCCTCGCGTCGGCCTCCAACCACTCCGCCTTCAACCTCGCCAACGCGGGCGGCGCCTGGCTCGGCGGTGTCGCCATCGCCGCCGGGTGGGGCTGGACCTCGCCCGCACTCGTCGGGGCGGTGCTCACCGTGGTGGGCCTGGCCGTCGCGATCACCGCGGGCGTGCTGGACCGCGGCTCGCCCGCCGCGTCCTCGGCCGTCGCCGTCGCGGGGCCGCGCGAACGCCGGAAGTCGGAGGCGGCGGACGGGCCGTGACGGCGGGCCCGCGGGCGGTTCGGGCGGTTCGGGCGGTTCGCTGATGCGCCGATCGGCGCCCTGAGCGGTTACGCTCCCGTAGTGCCTCTCGTAGTGCCGCGCCGCGTACGCCTCGCCGCCCGCTGCTCACGCGTACTGCTCTCGCCGTGGGCCAGGTTCGCGGTGCTCGTGCTGCTGCTCGCGGCGGCCGGCGCCGCAGTGCTGGCCTGGCACCCGCAGCGGCTGATGACCGCGCACGGCTGGCAGCCGCACACCTCGGGCGGTACGGCGGTGCTGCTCTTCGCCCTCGCGTACGGCCTGTGCACGGTCGCCTTCGTGCCCCGCCCGCTGCTCAACGCCGCCGCCGGCGCGCTCTACGGCATCCACGCCGGGCTGCCGGCCGCGATCGGCGGCACGGTGCTCGGCGCGGGGCTGGCCTTCCTGCTCGGGCGCCTCCTCGGGCGGGACGCCGTACGCCCGCTGCTGCGCGGCCGGGTCGCGCTGTCCCTCGACCGGCAGCTCAGCAGGCACGGCTTCCGCAGCACTCTGGCGCTGCGGCTCTTCCCCGGAGTGCCCTTCGCCGCCGCGAACTACGCGGCGGCGGTCTCCCGTATCCGGCTGCTGCCCTTCCTCACCGCGACCGCCGCGGGCAGCGCCGCGAACACCGCCGCCTATGTGGTGGCCGGCAGCCGCGCCGCCTCCCCGACCTCGCCGGTCTTCCTGCTCGCCCTGGGCTTCCTGGGCGTCACGGGCGTGGCCGCGGCGGTCGTCGCCCGCGGCGTCCGCGCCCGTTCCCGCACGGGTACGGACGCGGAGTCGGCGGACGGACGTGCGGCGGTCAGCGACGCCGCCCCTCCTGCCACTGCTGGAACGAAATCCGCTTGATCTCCAGCACCTCGCCGAGAGTGCTCCACTCGTCCCTGCCGAGCCGGGCCAGCGGACGCAGCTTGTGCACGTCCGGGTGCCCGTCGGTCAGCACCGCCTCGGACACGGCCGCGTGCACGACCCGCCCGAAGACCACGGTGGAGTCCCCCAGCCTGACCGTGCTGTGCAGCTCGCACTCCAGCGCCACCGGCGAGGCCGCCACGCGCGGCGGCTTCACCCGCAGACTCGGCTCACGCGCGATCCCGACCTCGTCGAACTCGCTCGCCCCGCGCGGGAAATCGGTCCCCGTGGCGTTGATCTCCTCGAAAAGGTGCTCGGACGCCAGGTTGACCACGAACTGCCCGGTCTCCTCGACGTTCCGCAACGAGTCCTTCCGCCCCACCGACGTGAACTGCACGACCGGCGGGCTCACGCAGGACACCGAGAAGAAGCTGTGCGGCGCCAGATTGTCCGTCCCGGCCGCCGAGGTCGTGGACACCCACGCGATCGGCCGCGGCACGACCGTCGCGGTCAGCAACCGGTAGAAGGTGTTGCGGTCCAGCTCGTTCGGATCGAAGTCGATACGCATGCCAGCCAGTATCCACGCGGGGACCGCGGATCCCCACGGCGCATCGCGGCATCACCAAGCCCTGCCTTCTTCGGAGAGCGCCCGGCGCCGTATGCCCGGCCGCTGCGTTCGCCGTGAGCCGTTCTGGACGCCTTCGGTGACGCCCACCGGCAGCTCGGCGCCCAGGAGGTTGCTTCACCGCGTGGTCGGCCGCCGCCGATCTCTACCGCGCGTGCGGCGCAGGGGAGAGGGGATTCCACGTCCGCGGCCGGATGTTCGACCACGCGGTCGCGTCGGGGCAGTTCGACCGCGCCCTGGACTGCGGCGAGGCGATGCTGCGAGTCGCGCGAACCGACCCCGGCCCGGGTCTGCTGGCCGGCCGCTTCCACCGCCTGGCGTGCGTCTACGCGTACCCCGACCGGGAGGACGACGCGATCGGCGCGCTGGGCAGCGCCGTGGACCTGAGCCGCGACGTCGCCGACTCCACCGCGTCACCGCGGTCCCGACTGGACAAGGCGATGCTGGAACTCTGATCCGCGCAGCGCCCCGTCCGGCTCCGGCCCGGTCCGTGTGTGGCCCGTGAACCGCCCTACGGAGCACCGCGGTAAGGCGCCCGAAAACCGGTGGAGCAGCGGCGCCGCGTGCCGTTAGCGTGCTGCCGGACCGAGTCGTCTAGGCAAGGATGCCCCGTTGTACACCGTGTGAGACCCCCCGAGTGCTGATCGGTCGCGCGTCGCGCATGTGCGCCGCGCTGCTTTTTGCTGCGGACTTCTCACTGGAACCGGTGTACTTCTGTGCTCACTGTCTGGGTGGTCATGCCCACCTGCCTGCCGCTCGTTCTCCGGCGCTGCCATACGTGCACGTCCGAGAGCTTCCGGGCAAACGGCAAATTTCGCGTCAACGCACACCACAAGCTCATCGACGCCTGGCTCCTCGCGCTCTGTACCGGTTGCGGGGACACCGCGAAGCTCACGGTCCTGGAGCGGGTGAATGTGCGCTCCGTACGATCGGAGCTGCTGGACCGGCTGCACGGCAACGACCCCGCCCTGGCAGCGGAGTTGCTCCAGGATCCGGTCGTGCAGCGCCGTAACCGCATCGCCCTCGACTGGGACGGCGCGTGGCGCCTCGACACCGGCGAACCCGGCGAACCCGATGAGCCGGATGACCGGGACAGCGAGGTGGTCGACGTCTCGGTCCGGTTCGCGGCGCGTATCCCCGTCCGGCCGGTACGGCTGATCGCTGAAGGGTGCCGTCTGTCGCGGGCCGAGGTCGAACGACTGATCGCGGAGGGCAGACTCGTCTCGGCGGTCCGGCTGAACGCCAAGCTCTCCGGCGACTTCACCTTCACGCTCAAGCGCTGAGCCCTCCTCGGGGTCGGGGGGGGGGGGGGGGGGGGGGGGGGGGGGGGGGGGGGGGGGGGGGGGGGGGGGGGGGGGCGGGCGCGGCGCCCCCCCGCCCCCCCCCCCCCCCCCCCCCCCCCCCCCCCGCGGCAGCGACCGGGCCGCGACCGTCCCCGCCCGATCGCCCGCAAGGCGGTCATCGGCAGCCGGGTCCACGTCTTCGCGTAACCCGCCTGCGGCGCCATGAGCGCCATCAGCGCCGCCGCGGCGACGGCAGCGGCCCCTCCCGCACACCGGATCCTCATCGGCCCGAACCCCCAAGTCGATTGACGACAAGTCCTGTTGCCGTGGGCGCCCCTACTGCAGCAGCGCCCGGCGGCGCCGCCCACCGCGCCCGGGTGAACACTGACCAACGGGCACGGTCCAGACGGGCGGCCTCCGTGCGGTCCTCCGCCCCACCTGTCCCCGTACGGCGCAGGGCACGTACTACCGCTCGAAGCCGGGCTCCCCGAGGAGCTGTCCGCTCGGATCGATTCCTGGGAGCAGGCCTTGGAGGAAGAAGAAGCCGCGCGGTGCGAGGAGGACGAGGACGGGGCAGGGTCGGCCGGCTACCAGCACGACCTGTCCATCCCGCCCGGCTGGCGCGTCGGAGGATCCGCCTCCTGGCATGTGACCGGCCCGGCGCCGATGGACTGCGTGGCATGCTCGGCCCCGGAGGAGGTCCTGCTGACCATCGACAGCTCCGAGTGGGACGGCGGCAGCGGCAGTTGGAAGCCGACCGAAGACCGGAAACCCCACCCGTACCCGTTCTCCTTCGCCACACCGACCAGGATCCGGGTGGGACGTGACGGCGAGCTCAACGGCTCTGCCTGCCCCGCCGATCCGGCGCACCCGCACCGGTGGAGCCTTCAGTGGACAGTCGGGCGGCCGGAGGCGGTGGTGGACGCGGCCGTGGCGGTGCGGGTGCGGGGATCGCAGTGACGAGGGCCACCCGGCGGGGCGGCCGCGAGGGCGGGCGGCCTGGCCGGGTGGCCTGTACATACGTCGCCGGTCACCGCTTCGGCCGACCGCTGGTCGTGGGTTCCGGGTTGGTGGTGCAGCCGCCGCGGCGGCAGTCAGGGTTGGGGCAGGACATGTTCCCTCCTCTCGGATGCTGCAGGTGCGCGGCTTCGACGTCTTTGCGGGCGGTGTCCATCAGTGGTTGCCCGGCGAACCGCGAGGTCAGGGTCTCCAGGTCGGCGGCGCGCTCCACCTGGCTCAGTGGATGCGCCAACAGACTCCTGCATCGTGTACCCCGTCCTGCGCATTCCTTGCCTCATCAATTCACCGCGCACCAGGGCGGTTTCCGCACGACGGGTCCGCTCCCGGGCGGCATGGCCGGCCGCCGGCCGCTGCCGGCCGGGCCGATGGCGCGGGCGCGGGCGGCTGAAGCGGCCTCTCTAAACTGGCTGCGTTGCTTCGGCCGGTGGGATGCGGCGTACTACGCGCTTCCGCGGACCGGGGCGACGTCATGTCCGCCCTTTCCCACAGGAGCAGAAGATGACCATGCGCGTCGGATTCGCGCTTCCGTATCTGAACCATGTGGCCCATGAGGTCTCGCGCACGGCCGAGTTCGCCCGAGAGGCGGAGAAGGCGGGGGCGGCGAGCCTCTGGGTCGGCGACCGCAACTTCGCCGCGGTGAATCCCAAGGTCGGTGCCGGGGGCTTCGGTTCGACCATCCCGGTCGAATACCGCACGGCCGCAGACCCGTTCGTGGTGCTGGGTGTGGCCGCAGCGGCCACCGAGCGGGTCAAGCTCGGCTCGCACGTCCTGATCGCACCGGTCTACCCGCCCGCGCAACTGGCCAGGAGCCTGACCACGATCGACCTGATCAGCAAGGGGCGCCTGCTGCCCGGTTTCGGCATCGGCTGGTCTCCGGAGGAGTTCGAGGGCGCGAACCTCGATTTCCGCCGGCGCGGCGCGCGGATGGACGAGCTGCTGGACGCGCTGGAGCTGCTGTGGACGCAGGACCCGGTGGAATACCACGGCAAGCACATCGAACTGCCGCTGCAATACGCCCCGCTGAAGCCGGTTCACAAGCCGCGCCCACCCATCTACATCGGTGGACTCGCCGGCGCCGCGCTCAAGCGGGTCGGAGAGCGTGCCGACGGCTGGCTGCCGGCGTTCGCCGTACCGGACTTCGTCGACGTGGAAACGGTGCTGGCCCAGCGCGCGCAGATCGACGCCTACGCCACCGAGGCCGGACGTGATCCCGCGGACATCGACACGATCATGCGCATCAACCCCTCCCCCGGAGTCCCGTTCCAGCAGACCGCCGACGTCATCAAGCGGACGGCCGAGCGCACGGGTATCGACCACTTCATGGTCGAGTACATGTCGCTGCCCGATGTCGACGCCTCGCTCCAGACGGTCACGGAGATCCTGGCGCTGATCGAACGCGGCTGATCCGGGCGCAGCCGGTCCGGGCACAGCCGGTCCGTACGCGGCTGATCCGGGCGCGGCCCGTCCGTACGCGGCTGATCCGGGCGCGAGAGCGTGGCCTCGGCAGTGCACTGACACACCCCCGTCGCGCGCAGGACAGGGGCGGGCGTCGCTTAGGGTGCGCACATGACGACTGGCAGTGCGCGAGAGCGTCAGGCGCGGCCGTGGTGCGTCCTCGCCGCGGTGGTGTTCGCCGTGGTCATGGCCGGGACCACGCTCCCGACACCGCTGTACGGGCTCTACCGTGAGGAGATCGGCTTCTCCGAATTCCTCGTGACGGTGGTATTCGCGGTCTACGCCGGCGGCGTCATCACCGCGCTTCTCGCCGCGGGGAATTTCTCCGACATCCTGGGCCGGCGTCCGGTGCTCCTGACCGGCCTGGCGCTTTCCATGCTGAGTGCGGTCTGCTTCGCCTTCGAAGGCGGATTGCCGCTGCTCTTCATCGGACGCCTGCTCTCGGGTTTCGCCGCGGGGCTCTTCAGCGGCGGCGCCACGGCCGCCGTCACCGAACTGGCGCCCCCGGGGCAGCAGGGGCGGGCGGCGCTCACCGCGACGGCCGCCAACATGGGCGGCCTGGGGTGCGGGCCGCTGATCGCCGGGCTGCTGGCGCAGTACGAACCCCACCCGCTGCGGCTGCCCTTCCTGGTCCACCTGGCGCTGCTCATCCTGGCGAGCGGCGTCATCTGGGCGATGCCGGAGACGGTGGCCGTCCGCGACCCGCGACCGCCGCTGCGCCCGCAGGGCATGGTGGTGCCACACGAGGCGCGCCGCGTGTTCGTCCCGGCAGCCCTGTCGGCCTTCGCCGGCTTCTCCCTGCTCGGCCTGTTCACCGCCGTGGCGCCGGCCTTCGTCGCCACCTACTTGGACGTGGACAATCTCGCTGTCTCCGGTGTGATCGTCCTCTCGGTCTTCCTCGCCTCGATGGCAGGGCAGATGCTGATGGGCCGTACGGGGGCGGTGCGCGCGCTGCCGCTGGGCTGCGCCGTCCTGACGGTGGGGCTGGTCCTCATCGGCTGCGCGCTGCTCGCCGAGTCGCTGGCCGTGCTCGTCGCGGGCGGGGTGGTCAGCGGCCTCGGCCAAGGGCTGGCCTTCCGCGCGTCGGTGGCCAACGTGAGCCGGGTCGCCCCCGCGGGGCAGCGCGGCGGCACCATCTCGGCGCTGTTCGTCGCCGCCTACGTCGGCATCTCGGTGCCGGTGGTGGGCATCGGCGCGGTGGCGGTCGCCGTGGGCCTGCGCACCGCGGGTCTGATCTTCGTGGCCTGCGTGATCGTCCTGTCGACCGCGGTGGCCGCCTACTTGGTACGCCGCCCCATGCCGGCGGCGTGACGTGCGCGCCTCCGCGTCGGCGGGATGACGCCCGCGCCTGCGTGCAGGCGGCGTGACGCCCGCTCCCCCGCCGCAACGGCCACGCCGGATCGCCGCGTACGGCGGGTGTCCGTCAGCCGGCGATGACGGCGGCGGCGGTACGGCCGCCGTCGACGTCGAGCACGATGCCGTGTACGAACGAGGACTCGTCACCGGCCAGATACACGGCGGCGTGCGCGACGGCCTCGGGGGTGCCCATCCGGCCCGCCGGGGTGCCCTTCATCATGACCTCGGCGGGGTGGGCCTCGCCCGGCGCCGAGGTCTGCACCACGCCGGGGGAGATCGCGTTCACCCGGATGCCCCGCGGCCCGAACTCCGCCGCCCAGGCCCGGGTCAGCGTCTCCACGGCGCCCTTGGTGGAGCTGTAGAGAGCGCCGATCGGGATGCCGAGGCGGGCGACCCAGGAGCCCAGGTTGATGATCGCCCCGCCGCCGGCCTCCACCATGGCGGGTGCGACGGTCGCGGTCAGGAAGAACGGGGCCTTCACGTTCACGGCGTACACCTGGTCGAAGGTCTTCTCGTCGGTGGCCGCCGTGGTGTCGCCGGGGTAGATGCCCGCGTTGTTGACCAGGACGTCGATACGGCCGCCGAGCACCCGGGTCGCCTCCTGGGCCAGCGACCGCGAGGCGGCGGCGCTGCCGTCCAGGTCGGCGGGTACGAAGTCGGCGCGGCCACCGCGTGCGCGGATCGCGTCGACGACCTCCTTGCCCCGCGCGGCACTGCGGCCGCAGACGGCGACGTGTGCCCCCTCGGCGGCGAAGGCCTCCGCGACCGCCCGTCCGATGTTACTGGTCGCACCGGTCACCAGCGCGGTCCTGCCCGCGAGCCGCTTCGACATGATCCACTCCCCTGCTCGACTTTCCGACGCGCGCCCGAACAGCGGAACCGCACACCGCCGTCGACCGGACGGGGCGCCGGAAAGCCTGGGCGCAGCTGCCACTGTAAGAGGGGCGAATTGGACTCGCACGTCCAGAAATCAGGAGGCCCGCGAGGAGTGCGCGGGGACGATGGCGCGCGCCTTTCGGTCGGTCGCGGTACGCCGGGTGTGCGCCAATCCGGTGTGGACGGGCTACACGCCCTTCAACGACTACCCGTCCGAGGACGACGACGACCTGCGCCGCACGATCGTCGCGCAGCTCGACGACCTCGGCAAAGCGCCCGACACGGAGCGGGTACGCGTAGCGCCACCGGTGCGCCGCAACCCCCGTCGCCGACAGGGGCTTTCACCGCGGGGCGCGACCGCCGCTCCCGGCACTGAGCCGGCCGCCGGCGCGGAGGGTCAGAGCGCCGGACCGGCCTGCCCGCTGCCGCCGGGAGGAGTGGGCGCCTGACCGGCCGCGTCGGATTCCGGGGCGTGTCGGCCGTCTGACTCGGCAGCGGCGGTCGGCCCTGGGACCTGGGGCGGGTCGGCGGGGAGGGTGAAGACGATCCGGGCGCCACCGGTGTGGCCGGGGTCGACGCCGATCGTGCCGCCGTGGAATTCGACCACCTTCTTGCACATGGCCAGCCCGATGCCGTTGCCGGGATAGGTCTCGCGGGTGTGCAGGCGCTGGAAGATCACGAAGACGCGCTCGGCGAACTCGGCCTCGATGCCGATGCCGTTGTCGGTGAAGGCGAAGTGCCACAGGTCGCCGTCCCGCTCGCAGGCCAGGTGGATGCGCGGGGCGCGTTCGTCGGACCGGAATTTGACGGCGTTGCTGATCAGGTTCTGCAGGAGCATGCCGAGCTGGGTCCTGTCGCCGGTCACCGTGGGGAGCCGGTCGTGGGTGAGGACCGCGCCGGTCTCCGCGATGCCGACGCTCAGCGCGGCCTCCGTGGCCCCCCACACCTCGTTGAGGTCGACCAGGGCGTAGTCGTTGTGGACCCGGCCGACGCGGGAGAAGGCGAGCAGGTCGTTGATGAGGGTCTGCATACGGTTCGCGCCGTCGACCGCGTAGTCGATGTACTGGCCGGCCCGTTCGTCGAGCTGGTCGGCGTAGCGGCGCTGGAGGAGCTGGCAGAAGCTCGCGACCTTGCGCAGCGGCTCCTGGAGGTCGTGGGAGGCGACGTAGGCGAACTGCTCCAGCTCGGCGTTGGAGCGCGCCAGGTCGACGGCGTGGGCGCCGATCGCCTCGCGGGCCTTCTTGCTGCTGGACAGTTCCCTGGCCAGCCGCCCGCGCATGGCCTCCACATCACGGGCCAGCGCGCGCAGGTCGGCCGGGCCGACGCTGTCGATGGGGTGCTCGAAGTCGCCGTCCGCCACCGCCCGCGCCTGCCGTGCCAGCCGCTCCAGGGGCCGGTTGACCCCGCGGCGCAGGGCGAAGAAGACCAGCACCGCGAGGGCGAGGATGACCAGCGCGATCGCGGAGAAGATCCAGTTGCGCATATGCCGGGTGTGCTTCAGGTCGGCCCGGGCGGCGTCGCTGCGCTGCTCCAGATGGTGCTGCTGGGTCAGCAGAGCGGCCCGCAGCGCGTCGAACTCCGCCTTGCCCTTGCCTGGCTGGGACAGCGACGCGGGGACCGGCCGGCCCGGCGGGCTGGCGGCGATGGGCTCGGCCACATCGGTCCGCCAGCGCGCGGCCCGGGCCACGACCAGGTCCAGGTCGGCCGACGCGGTGCGGTCGCCGGCCGCCAGGTCGCGGAGCTCGGCCACCGCGTCCTTCTGCTGGGTCAGCCCCTGGGTGTAGGGCTGGAGGAACTGGACCTGCCCGGAGAGGGCGTAGCCGCGGGTGCCGGTCTCCTGGTTGATCAGCGCCGCCTCCAGGAGCGCGGCCTCGGTCAGCGCGGGGCTGCTGTGGTCGACCAGCTGGTCGGTGACCGTCCCTGAGTGCCGGAAGAACCCCGCCACCAGGGCCGAGAGCACCAGCAGGGCCAGCAGCGCTCCCGACACGCCGACCGTCAGCCAGCGCGAGGTGGTCCACCGGCCCTCCATGGCGCGCGGGGCGGGACGCGGCGCACCGCCGGGGGCTGCGGGGCGACCGGGATCGGCCGGGGCGTCGGGGGCAGCAGAGCCGCCGCTCTCCGCCATGCCGCGGACGGGCGCCTGCAACTGCGGCTGGGTGGACACCACTGCCTCCAAGTCGTCGGAAGCCGCAAGCTCCCGTGAACGAACACCGTGCGACAAGCACCGCACCTGGTGCACGCCGCGAAAGCCTACCCCCCGCGACAACCCTGGTTGTCGCTTCCGGGGTGGATGGGTGCGTAAGGTGACCCCCATGGCCATCGATGAGCGTTCCCGACCGCGGGAGGAGTCGCTGCGGCTGGCACACGACGCTCTGGACGGCCTCGTCCGCGAGCTGGCCTCGGAACCGGCTCCCGCCCCGGCCGGCGCCGACGATCCCGCGGGCGCGCTGGCGAACGCGCTGGAGCGGCTGGCCGCCCTCGCCGTACTCCACGACGCGCTCCAGTCCCAGGTGCTCCAGGCCGCCAGGGACGCGGCCGCCGAGGGGGCCAACTACGCCCAGCTCGGCGCCGCCTGGAACATCACCCGGCAGGGCGCGCGCAAGCGCTGGCCCGGCCTGGTCTTCTCCCGCACCCCTGCGCACCACCCGCCGCAAGGAGACCCCATGGAAACGACCGCACCCGAGCGCTCCTACACCGTGCTGCTCGTCGAGGACGACGACGCCGACGCGCTGCTGATCGAGGAGGCGCTGCTCGAACGCGGCACGGCGCGCGCCGTGCAGCGCGCGACCGACGGCATCTCCGCGCTCGCCCACCTGCGCGACCCGGCCAACCCGCGTCCCGACCTGCTCGTGCTGGACCTGAACATGCCGCGGATGAACGGCCGGGAGCTGCTGGCCGTACTCAAGACCGACCCGGTCCTCGCGACCGTCCCGGTCGTGGTGCTCACCACCTCCTCGGCGCCCGACGACATCACCAGCGCCTATCGCGAGCACGCCAACGCGTACGTCACCAAGCCGGTCAACCTCGACGACTTCAACCGCGCCGTCCAGGGCATCGACGACTTCTTCCTCGACACGGTCGTCCACCCGGACCGCCCCTGAGCCGCGGCGACCGCGGACGGATGGCACACCTCGACCGCGGCTGAGCGGTGGCCGCTTTGCGTACGCGGCGGGGGGGGGGGGGGGGGGGGGGGGGGGGGGGGGGGGGGGGGGGGGGGGGGGGGGGGGGNCCCCCCCCCCCCCCCCCCCCCCCCCCCCCCCCCCCCCCCCCCCCCCCCCCCCCCCCCGGACCGGATCCGGCCGGTGTCAGCCGAACTGGCCGGGCTGGTAGTCGCCGGCCGGCTGCTGGATCATGACGTTCATCCGGTTGAAGGCGTTGATGACGGCGATCATCCCGACCATGGCGGAGAGCTGCTCCTCGTCGTAGTGCTTGGCGGCGTTCTCCCACACCTCGTCGGTGACGCCGCCGGAGGCATCGGCGATCCGGGTGCCCTGCTCGGTCAGCTCCAGGGCGGCGCGCTCGGCGTCGGTGTAGACGGTGGCCTCGCGCCAGGCCGCGACCAGGCTGAGGCGGAGCGGGGTCTCGCCGGCCTTCGCCGCCTCCTTGTGGTGCATGTCGAGGCAGAAGCCGCAGCCGTTGATCTGGCTGGCTCGGATCTTCATCAGCTCCTGCGTCGTGGACGGCACCGACAGGCCGCTGAGCACTTTGCCGGCGGCGGTGATGTGCTTCAGGGCCGAGGCCACGGCGGGGCTGGCGAGGATGTTCAGGCGAGCGTTCATGGTGATGTCCTTGCCTTGTGCTGGTGGTGACACCTCTATGACAGCCCGACTCGGGAGTATGTGACGGGAATGCGTGTTGATGTCCATTTCAAGCGCGGGGAGCCCCGCCGCGGCGGTGAAACGACGGAAGGGCCGGGCGGCCGTCGCATAAAATGATCGCTGTTTTCGGCGAGGGGGGTTCGTGGTGGAGCGGTCGTTGAGCATCGCGGTGGCGCAGCCGAGCTGTACGGATCACGATGCGGCGGCCAATGCGGTGGCGCACGCGGAGGCGGTCCGGGCGGCGGACGCGCGAGTTGTGGTGTTTCCCGAGATGTCGCTGACGGGATACCGCCTGGACGCGGTGCCGGTATCCCCGGACGACGAACGGCTGGCCCCGATCGTGGCTGCCTGCGCCGGGACCGGGACGCTCGCCCTGGTCGGCGCGCCGGTGCCGGGACCGCATATCGGCGTCCTGGCGGTGGACGCGGACGGTGCGCGCGTGGTGTACGGGAAGGTCCACCTGCACGGCAGCGAGGCCGACCGCTTCGTTCCCGGCGAGCCCGCCGTGATCGACGTGGACGGGTGGCGGCTGGGGCTCGCCGTCTGCCGCGACACCGGAGTGCCCGAGCACGCCGCGAAGACGGCCGCCCTGGGCATCGACGGCTACCTGGCCGGTGTCGTCCACGCCGGTCACGAGGCCGAGCTGCACGCTGAGCGCGCCCGCCGGGTCGCCGCGGACCACGGGGTGTGGGTCGCCACGGCCGCTTTCGCGGGGCCGACCGGCGGCGGCTTCGACCGTACGTCCGGCGGTTCGGGCATCTGGTCCGCCGACGGCGCGCTGATCGCCGGGGCGGGCGCCGCCCCCGACGAGATCGCCCGGGCGGTCTTCACCAGGTGAGCCCACCCCCGGCGGACACGGGGGGACCGCCGGGAGCGGGGCTCCCCTCGCCGGAGGGGTGGTCCGGGAGGAGCAATGTACTGAGCAGCCGTCAGCTGGGTAGACGCCCCGGCATGACGCAGCCTGCGAGCGCCCCCAGCCCCCGACCGGCCGTGGCCACCGGTGAGCCCAACCCGGGCATCCGCCGCTGGGCTCAGCGCCTCTACGTCCTCGGCGCCCTCGTCTACGTCGCCGGCATCGTCATCGCCCTGCTCGCCGGTCACCCCAGCGGCCGCTCCGTCGCCTGGACCATCGCCTGGGTCGCGATCGTGTTCGGATCCGGTGGCGCCGCACTCCTGCTCCTTCGCCGCCACAAAGCCGCCAAGGCCGCCAGTGAGGCCGACCAGGCCGACCGTACGACCGGCTGACCCGGGGCGGCAGATCACACTGATCCGTCCGGGCGCCCGCCACGGCCCCGCGCACCCCAGCCCCCTGAC
>NZ_JAJSYW010000248.1:0-7704 GCF_036815005.1 Streptomyces sp. IBSBF 2435
GCGCGGGGCGGGGTCAGCGGGGGAGTGCGGCGAGCGCGCGCTCGGTGATCTGCTGCGTGCCGCCGTCGATCGGGACGACGGCGCCGGCTTCGTCGGGCGCCAGCGGTTCGAGCGCGTCGAGCTGCGATTCGAGCAGGCCCGACGGCATGAAGTGCTGCATCCTGGCGGCCAGTCGGGCGGCGATCAGCTCGGCGGGGCCGTCGAGGTGGACGAAGAAGACCGCGGGCGCGTCGGCCCGCAGCCGGTCGCGGTAGCGGCGGCGCAGCGCGGAGCAGCTGACCACCCCGCCCCGGTCGCCGCGCCCGGCGATCCAGCCGGCGATGGCGTCCAGCCAGGGCGCGCGGTCGGCGTCGTCCAGCGGACGGCCGGCCGACATCTTGGCGATGTTGGCCGCCGGGTGGAAGTCGTCGGCCTCGGCGTACGGCACCCCGAGCCGTTCGGCCAGCAGCCCGCCGACCGTCGACTTGCCGGAGCCCGACACTCCCATGACCACGATCACCGGTCGCGGTGCGGGTCCAGCCGTCATGTCGCGTGCCTCCCAGTCATCCGTACGTGCCCCGTGCCCCGTGCCGCGGGACGTGGCGCCCACTGAACACCTTAGGTACTACTTATTCAAGAGTCTGTGATGTAAATGTCATATGACTGTGCTGACGCTTAGGCTGTCGTCATGCCACAGCAGGGATCCCCGCGGGACGGGCAGAACGAGGGCGGCGGCCTGCACTCCCGGGTCCTGGCCGAACTCGGCCCGGCCATCGCCTCCGGTGCGCACCCGCCGGGCACGGTGCTGCGCATCGACGAACTGGAGAGCCGCTACGGCGTCTCGCGCACAGTGGTCCGCGAGGCGGTCCGGGTGCTGGAGGCGATGCACCTGGTGGAGACCCGGCGCCGGGTCGGCATCACCGTGCGCCGCACCGAGGAGTGGAACGTCTTCGACCCGGCCGTCATCCGCTGGCGGCTCGCCGGCGCCGACCGCTCCCGGCAGCTGCGGTCGCTGACCATGCTGCGGACCGCGGTGGAGCCGGTCGCCGCGGGGCTCGCCGCGGGCGCCGCGACACCCGGGCAGTGCCGCGAACTGACCGTACTGGCCGCGGAGATGGCCGCCGCCGGCCGTGCCGCCGACCTCGGTGCGTATCTCGTCCACGACGTCGCCTTTCACCGGGTGATGCTGGAGGCGTCGGGCAACGAGATGTTCGCCCGGCTCGGTGACGTGGTCGCCGAGGTGCTGACCGGGCGTACCGAACACCATGTGATGTTCACTGCCCCCGATCCGGCCGCGGTCACCTTGCACGTCAGGGTCGCCGAGGCGGTACGCGCCAGGGACGCGCGCGCCGCCGAGGACCTGATGCGGGAGATCTGCGTGGGCGCACTGCGCGAGCTGGACATCCTGGCGCCCTGAACTGCCTTGTACCGGCGGCGGTTCCGCGTGCTGCACTGGTGCGCGTGACAGGACGACCGCCCGCACCGCCCCAGCCCTTCCGCTGGTCGCTCTCCCGCTACGGGGGCGCCGCTGAGGCGCGGCTCGGCGCGCTCACCGACGGCACGGGGCCCGCCGGCCTGTGGCACCGTGGCACCACGCCCAGCTGCCGGAAGCGCTGGCCGAGTCCCGGGCGCTGGTCGCCGCCGGCCGGACCCGTACCGTACGCGACGGGCTGGTCCGCACCCCCGGCGCGGAGCCCGGCTTCGCCGACCGCGAGGTGCGCGCGCCGGCGGGCGCCCTGCGCGGGCGGTCACGCTGAGGACGGGCGGCGCCGGCTCACCGCGTCACCGCGGCCCGGCGGCGGCCTGTCGGCTCACCGCATCACCGCGGCCCCGAAGACCGCGAGCGCGACCGTGCACGCCGCCACCGCGAAGGCGGACCCGGCCCGCATCAGCGCCGGCTGCGGTGCGCCCAGTTGCGTTATCCGGCGGTGCGCCAGCCGCAGGAAGACCAGGAAGACCAGCGCGGCCAGGCCGAGGGCGAGCGCCGCCGATGCGTCCCCTCCGGCCAGCACCTGCCGCCCGGCGAGCACCGCGGTCACGGCGTACGACAGCGTCGTACGCCGCCAGGCAAGCCGGGTGCGCTCCGGTTGCAGCCCCGGGTCCCGGTCGGTCTCGACCGGCAGCCGCCGGGCCGTCACCCGGCCCAGCCGAAGAGGACCACCGCGACCATCGCCAGCGCGATCACCGCCACCAGCATCGCGAGCAGCGCGGGAAAACGTGACACCGGCAGATTCACACCGCGCCGCATCGCCCGCTCGCACCGCACCCAGTGGTTGACCGCCCGCAGTGTGCAGGCCACGCCCCCGGCCAGCAGCGCCAGCGCCAGCGCCACCCGCGACCAGTGCGTCAGATGGTCGGTGAGGAACTGGTCCACGGCGAAACCGCCGCCGATCAGGGCGAGCGCGGTACGGATCCAGGCCAGGAAGGTCCGCTCGTTGGCGAGCGAGAACCGGTAGTCCGGAGTCGCGCCCTCGTCCTGGACCCGGGTCGGCGCGAACCACAGCCTGACCGCGTCCCGGCCGGCGCTCAGCTGGTCGAATACGCTCACCCGTCCACACTATGCGGTGCCGTCCGCGCCCACCCGCGGCGCCCTGGCGGCCTCACCTGCGGCGCTGGAACGCCGCGTAGACCAGCACCGCCACGGCGACCGCCAGCACCACGGACACCACGACCAGCGCGGTGTGGCCGCCACCGCCCCCCTCGTGCCGGGGTGCGATGTCGGCGAGCAGGACGGTGGTGCGGATCGCGTTCACGCGGAGCCTCCGGCGGTGGCCCTGGGACCCATCCCCAGGACGAGCATCAGCAGGACGGGGAATTCCAGATAGGCGTGGTAAGTGGCCAGCGCGGCGTAGAGCGACGTGCCCTGGTCGTAGTCGCTGACGAAGAGCGCCGCGAGCGCCGCGCCCGCGCCGAGGCCCAGCGCCCAGGCGCGGCGGCCGCTCAGCACGGGCACCCGCCGCTCGAAGGCCGCGGCGGCGTCCGGCGCGTAGCGCGGCATGAACCACACCCACACCAGGTAGTGCATCAGCGCCATGAAGGCGAAGACGGTGACGAAGCGCAGCCCCGCGTCCGTGTGCTGCCAGGCCGGCGGGGTGTACGACACCGACAGCCGGTCGGTCCAGCCGGACCCTGACCCCGTCAGTCCGTCGAAGGCGCCGGACAGGATCAGGACCGGGATCACCAGCACCCAGCCGACCTGCACCGCGCGGAAGGCCCGGCGGCCCCGCCGCATTCCCCGCGACCATTCCCACAAGAACAGCAGCGGCACCACATTGTGCAGGTGGGTGAGCACCACGAAGTGGTAGTCGGGGAAGCTCAGGGAGGCGGTCGCCGCTGTCGCGATCACCGCGCCCGCCGCGGCCGTTACCGCGGGCCTGTGCCGCAGCGCGTGGACGCAGGCCGCAGCCAGCAGGCCGTACGCGAGCAGGATCTCGCCGTCCCGGGTGCCTGCCGACGCCGGCAGGACGCGGCACAGCACGATGCCGGTGATCAGCGCGGCCAGCAGTCGCAGGAAGGGGCCGTGCAGCACCCGCTCGAAACGCCCCGCCATGTACCGCAGTTCCAGCACATTGTGCAGGATTCCTAGGCTCGCCAGGCCCACCACCGCTGTGCCCGCGGGCATCCGCAGTGACAGCGCGAGCACGATCGCCGTCGCAAGGACGAAGCCGGCGACCGGGCCGGTGCCCGCCGCGCCCATCCCGCCGAGCCGCCGCACGTGGAGCGAACCGCCCGCCGTCGAACGTGTGCCTGTACCTGTGCGGACAGCACTGGCCATCGCTTCCCTCCCCGTGACACGATCCGGCGGTGCCCTACCCCGCGGCCCTCGCCCTCACCGTGGTGACCGAGGTGCCTGTCTACGCGGCGGCGCTCACCGTAGCGTCCGCCGCGGGGCCGGTCCGCACCGCCTCCGCCGCAGTCATGGTCAACTGTGTGACGCACCCCCCGCTGTGGTGGTTCCTGCGCCATGTGCCGGGCGGCGGCTACTGGGCCGCCTTCGCCGCCGCCGAGTCCGCGGTGCTGCTGATCGAGGGCCGGCTGATGTCCCGCGCCCTGCGCCTGCGCGGCCCTGTCCCGTACGCGGCCTCCGCCGCCGCCAACGCGGTGTCCGTGCTGGCGGGCTTCCTGCTGCTGGGCTGAACGGGCCGCGGGCGCGGCAGTGTGTGCCGGGCCGGCGGTGCCGCGGGTACGGCGGCGCGTTGTACCGCGGCAGGGTCAGCGCTCCTCCGGTCCGGGCTCCGGCGCCGCCGACCGGGCGAGCAGCCGGCGGTAGGCCTCCAGGCCGTCCGGCACCCACTGCCACTCGCCGAGCCGGCGCGCCAGCTCCTCCTCGGTGAGGAAACCGTGCCAGGCGACCTCCTCCGGCTGCGGGGACACCGGCAGGTCGCACCGCACCTGGTAGACGGCCGACCACCAGCTGTGCGGACCGTCCTCGTAGAGGAAGCGGAAGAGCGGCTCGGGCCGCGGCAGCCCGCTGACCCCCAGCTCCTCCTCCGCCTCCCGCAGCGCGGCCTCGTCGTAGGACTCGCCGGCGCCGAGCACACCGCCGACGAAGCAGTCGTGGAGCGAGGGGAAGATGAGCTTGTGGGCAGTGCGCCGGTGGACGAAGATCCGGCCCGCGCCGTCCCGTACCAGCACGAAGGCGGCCCGGTGGCGCAGCCCGCGCTCGTACGCCTCGGCGCGCCGCTCCTGCCCGACCACCCGGTCCTGCTCGTCGACGATGTCGATGATCTCGTCCGCGGACCGCCCGGCCGCCGTGTCGCCCTCGCTCATGGGCCGATTCAACCACCACCGCCGCCGGGGGCGCCCGCGGCCGTGTGCGCCCGCGGTCTTGCGCGCCGCGAACCGCGGCAAGGATGATCGTCCGCATCGGTGGCCCCGGACGGAGCGACGGGAGAGACGGTTGACCGTGCGACGGGAACCTCTGCGGATCGCGAACTGCTCCGGCTACTACGGCGACCGGCTCTCGGCGGCGCGGGAGATGGTCGAGGGCGGCCCGATCGACGTCCTGACCGGCGACTACCTCGCCGAACTGACCATGCTGCTGCTGTGGAAGGCCCGGGCGCGCGACCCCGAGGCCGGTTACGCCGTGTCCTTCCTGGCCCAGATGCGCGAGGTGCTCGGCACCTGCCTGGAGCGCGGCATCAAGGTCGTGGTCAACGCCGGCGGCCTCAACCCGGCGGGTCTGGCAGCCAAGCTGCGCGAACTGGCCGCACTCGGCGGCCTGCGCCCCAGCGTCGCCCACGTCGAGGGCGACGACCTGCTCGGCCGGCTGCCCGAACTCCAGTCCCGCGGCCACGACTTGGCCCACCTGGCCACCGGGCGCCCGCTGGCCGGCTCCGGTGTGCAGGCGGTCACCGCCAACGCCTACCTCGGCGGCTGGGGTATCGCCCAGGCCCTCAACGCCGGCGCCGACGTGGTCGTCTGCGGCCGGGTGACCGACGCCTCGCTCGTCGTCGGACCCGCCGCCTGGGCCCACGGCTGGGCGCCCGACGACTGGGACGCGCTGGCCGGCGCGGTCACCGCGGGCCACATCATCGAGTGCGGCACCCAGGCCACCGGCGGCAACTACTCCTTCTTCACCGAGATCCCCGACCCCGTCCACCCCGGCTTCCCGATCGCCGAGGTCGCCGCCGACGGCTCCAGCGTCATCACCAAGCACCCCGGCACCGGCGGCGCGGTCACCGTCGGCACCGTGACCGCCCAACTCCTGTACGAGATCGGCCGGCCGAGCTACCTCAACGCCGACGTCGTCGCCCGCTTCGACAGCGTACGGCTGGACCAGCAGGGACCCGACCGGGTCGCGGTCGGCCGGGTCACCGGCGAACCCGCGCCCGCCACCCTCAAGGTCTGCCTGAACCACCGCGGCGGCTACCGCAATTCGGCCACCTTCGTGCTGACCGGCCTCGACCTCGACGCCAAGGCCGACTTCGCCGAGGCCACCCTGCACGACGCCACCGGCGGCCCCGCAGGCTTCGCGGCCTACGACCTGCGGCGCGAACACGGCGGCGGCTGCGACCGGCTGACCCTCACCGTCAAAGACCCCGACCCCGAGGTGGCGGGCCGCGGCTTCTTCAGCGCCGTCGCCGGATCCGCGCTGGCCGGCTACCCCGGCCTCTACCTGGAGCACGCCACCGCGCGGGCCACCGAATACGGCGTCTACTGGCCGGCACTGATCCCCGCGGCCGAGGTCACCGCGGTCACCGTACTCGCCGACGGCACCCGGCTGCCCGTACCGAACCCGCCCACCGCCAAGGCCGGCCCCCTCCTCACGGACGACGCGGTGCCGCCCGAGCCGCAGCCGCCGCTCGGCGCCGTCCCCGGCAGTGCCCCGCAGCGCCCCGGCCGCCCCGAGCCGTACGAGCCCCGGCTCGGCAGGACCGTACGGCTGCCGCTCGGCACGCTGCTCGGCGCCCGCTCCGGTGACAAGGGCGGCGACGCCAACGTCGGCCTGTGGGCCCGCGACGAGCGCGCCTACCGGTGGCTGCGCGACCACCTCGACGTACCACGGCTGCGGGCACTGCTCCCGGAGAGCGCCAAACTGCCCGTCAGCCGGTACGAGTTGCCGAACCTGCTCGCCGTCAACTTCGTGGTGCACGGCCTGCTCGGCGACGGGGTCGCCGCGTCCACCAGCGCCGACCCGCAGGCCAAGGCACTCGGCGAACGGCTGCGCGGCTGCCTCGCCGACATCCCGGAACACCTCGTGGACCTGCCCCGGGGCCCGTACGACTCGCCGCCCGACGAGTGACGCCCGGGCCGAACCGCCGGTCCGGCGGCCCGGCCGCGGGCATGATCGGGGTATGAGCAACCTCGATGTGAAGCCGCCGGCCACGCTCTGCGGGGGCCGCCAGGACGTCTCCGCCGCCCCGGTCCGTGAACTGCTCACCGCCCGCCCCGTCCGGCTCGGCGAGAGCACCCGGGTCCGGCGGCTGCTCCCCAACCTCGGACGCCGGATGGTCGGCGCCTGGTGCTTCATCGACCACTACGGCCCCGACGACATCGCCGACGAGCCCGGCATGCAGGTCCCGCCGCACCCGCACACCGGCCTCCAGACGGTGAGCTGGCTGCACGACGGCGAGGTGCTGCACCGCGACAGCCTGGGCAACAAGCAGACCGTACGCCCCCGCGAACTCGGCCTGATGACCTCGGGCCAGGGCATCTCCCACTCCGAGGAGTCGCCCCGCGATCACGCCCGCTACCTGCACGGCGCCCAGTTGTGGGTCGCACTCCCCGACGCCGCCCGGCACATGCCGCCCGCCTTCGAGCACCACGCGGAGCTGCCCGCGCTCACCGGCGGCGGCGGACTCCACGCCACGGTGATCCTCGGCGAGCTGGACGGCGCCGTTTCCCCCGGCGCCACGCACACGCCCATCGTCGGCGCCGACCTCACCCTCGCCGGGGGCACCCGCACCCGGCTGCCGCTGCAACCCGACTTCGAATACGCCGTCCTGGCCATGTCCGGCGAAGCCGAGGCGGACGGCGTCCGCCTGTCCCCGGGCTCCATGCTCTACCTCGGCTGCGGCCGCACCGACCTCCGGCTGCGCGCCGACACCGACAGCTCCCTGATGCTCCTGGGCGGCGAGCCCTTCGAGGAGCGCATCGTGATGTGGTGGAATTTTGTCGGGCGGTCGGGCGAGGACATCGTAGAAGCCCGGGACGCGTGGATCGAGGGCACCCGCTTCGGCGACGTCCACGGCCACGCGTCTCCCCGCCTCCCCGCCCCCGACC
>NZ_JAJSYW010000249.1:0-7548 GCF_036815005.1 Streptomyces sp. IBSBF 2435
GCGCGCCCCCCGACGCGTAGGCCACCCACCGCCCGTCCGGCGAGGGCCGCGGGTCCACCACGGGACCCGGCACCGCCAACTCGCGTGCCCCGCCGCCCTCCGGCGCCAGCCCGGCCGTGAACAGCCGCCCGGACAGGGCGAAGGCGGCCACCTCCACGGCGCTGTCCACCGCGTAGGCCACCACGCCGGCGGAGCCCTCCCTGCTGCGCTCCCTGCGGGCCCGCTCGGCCGCCGGCAGGTCCTCCCTGGAGCCGCCGAGCAGCGCCGCCGGATCGGCCGCCACGCGCTCCCGCGGCTCCCCTTCGCCCGCCGGCAGGTCCAGCACCCACAGCAGTTGGGCGGTGTCCGTACCGGACCGCGACCGCAAAAAGGCCACCCGCTCGCCCCCGGGCGCGACCGCGAAGGACCGCGGCGCCCCCAGGGTGAACCGCTGCGTCCGTGCGTGCTGCCGCGGGAATGAGAGGTACGTCATACCCGCGACAGTAGGGGGTCGCGCCGACAATCGCCTCCGGATAAACGCCGGATGGCGTGGCGAGCCTCCTACCAGCGGCGGAGCACCCGGAGTCGAAAACGCGCCCCGGGGCGCGGGTGGCCGGATCTGGTCATGCGCCCCCGTGTGCTTCCGTGCTCCGACATATGCGGTGGCACGGAAAGTTATGATCCGTTGCCGTGGGTGGGTAATAACCATGTGGCAACTGACATGAACCCTGCGTACCTGGAGGTGAGCCGCTGTGGCACTCTCGATTTCGGCGGTGCTGCTGCTGCTGATCGTCGTGGTCTTGTTGATCCGCAGGTCCGGTCTGAAAACCGGGCACGCCATCGCTTGCACGCTGCTGGGTTTCTACCTGGCGAGTTCGTCCTGGGCACCACAGATCACCGACCTCACCAACAATGTCGCGGGGATGATCTCCGACATCAAGTTCTGAGCGCCACCGGCGGGGGTCGTAGGCTTCCGCCATGACCGACCGAACCACCCCGCCTGCACCACCCGCGCGCCGTCTGCTGCTCGTCCACGCCCACCCCGACGACGAGACGATCAACAACGGCGCCACCATGGCGAAGTACGCGGCGGAAGGTGCCCTCGTCACCCTCGTCACCTGCACACTCGGCGAGGAGGGCGAGGTCATCCCGCCCGAGCTGGCACATCTGGCCTCGGACCGGGACGACGCCCTGGGCGAGTACCGGATCGGCGAGCTGGCGGCGGCGATGTCGGAACTCGGCGTCGCCGACCACCGCTTCCTCGGCGGCCCCGGCCGCTACCGAGACTCCGGCATGATGGGCGTCGCGCAGAACGAGGTGCCCGGCTGCTTCTGGCAGGCCGACCTGGACGAGGCGGCGGGCCACCTGGCCGAGGTCATCATGGACGTGCGCCCGCAGGCGCTCGTCACCTACGACGACAACGGCGGCTACGGCCACCCCGACCACATCCAGGCCCACCGGGTCGCGCTGCGCGGCTACGAACTGGCCGCCGACCAGGGCCACCGGGTGGACAGGGTCTACGAGATCTGCACTCCGCGCTCGGTCGTGGAGGAGGGCTTCGCCCGCCTCGCGGCGGCCGGCAGGGACTTCCCCTTCGGGGGCGTCGCCACCCCGGACGACGTGCCGGGCGTGGTCGACGACAAACTGGTCACCGTGGCGATCGACGGCAGCGCGTACAGCGACCGCAAGACCGCCGCGATGCGCGCGCACGCCAGCCAGATCGCCGTGGACGGACCCTTCTTCGCGCTGTCCAACGACCTCGGGCAGCCGTTCTTCGCCACCGAGTGCTACCGCCAGGTCCGCGGCGACGCGCTCGCGGGCGGCAGCGCCGACGGCCCGGCGGACGACCTCTTCGACCCCTCGGACCCGGCCGGCGGGAGCGCGTCATGACCACCCCGATCACCCTCGGCCGGATCCTCGGCTACGCCGTCCTCGCCGTCCTCGGCGCCCTCGTCGCGGCGGCCGGGGCGCTGGTCCAGGCGGGCCTGTTCCCCGGCGGCCTGCTGCTGTCCCTCGCGGGCTGCGCGGGGCTCTTCTACGGCGGTCTGAAGGCCACCGGCAGCCGGGTCGGGGTGGCGGTGCCGGCCGGCTTCTGGCTGATCTCGGTCCTGCTGCTCAGCTCCACCCGCCCCGAGGGCGACTTCCTCTTCGCGGCGGGCGCGGGCGCGTACCTCTACCTGCTCGGCGGCGCCCTGGCCGCGGTGATCTGCGCCACTCTGCCCCAACTGACCTCATCCGGGGCGAATACCGCCTGACTTGGCGGGCAGGGGCGAGCACATGGTTGGCTGAGCGCGAGCGTTGCGGCCGACCAGGGTCGCGGCCACCGGCAGGTCGGTATGGTGGGGCCCGCCGGCGAGCCGCAATCGGAGAACAGTGTCGGGCGGCGTAGCTAACCGGGAGAGCCTGCTTTGACTCGTGAAACAGACAGTTCGTCCTCCGGTCCCCAGGGTCGCGGCGGTGCCGCGTATCCCTCGGGGACCCCGCCGTACGGCAGCAGCCGCCCCTTCCCCTCGCTGCACCCGCAGGAGCGGACGCGGCCCGCGGGGGCACCGGACGACGGCGGCCGGCAGGGCGCGGCGCAGGACGCCGCGCCCGCGCAGGCGCCCGTGCCTGGCGAGCCCAGGACCGAGACCACGCTGACGACCCGGATCCGTATCAACATCCCCGGCTCCCGCCCCATCCCGCCGGTCGTGGTCCGCACCACCGTCGACGACGCCGCTGTCGCCGCCGTGGCGGCCGAGGCACCCGCGCCGGCCGCGCCCGCCCCCGAGGCGGAGGCGCCGGCCGAGCCGGAGCCGGAGAAGACCAGCGACTGGTTCGCCCCGCGCAAGGCGTCGGCGCCGCCGCAGGGCGCACCGGCCTCCGGGCCGGACGAGCCCACGGGCGGCGCGCCCGTGCCGGGGGGCGCACCGGCGTCTCCCTACGGGCGGGAGGAGCCGACCGGGGCGGTGCCGCTGCCGGTCCGCAACCCCGCCGCCGCGGGACCCTCGCCCGGGCTGACCCCGCCGGGCACGCGGACCGACACCGCCTGGGGCGGATCCCCGCGGACCGAGCCCGGGGGAGCGCAGGGCGAGTCGACCGGGAACACCCCGTACCTGCCGCCGCCGGTCGGCGGGGCGCCCGGTGGGTCCGAGGCCGCCCGCGGCCCGCACGACACCCCGGCGGGTGGTTTCGCCGCCCCCTACACCTCCGAGGCACCGCCCTTCGGTACGGGTTCGCCGTTCGACACCGGGTCGCAGGCCGCTTTCGGCACGGACCCGGCCTTCGACAGCACCGCCGCGATGCCCGTCGTGGACGAGACCCGGTCGCCGTTCGACACCGGGTCGCAGCCTTTCGGGACCGCCGACTTCCCGCCCGGGGTGCCGCGCCCGAGCGACCAGCCCTTCCCTGGCGGCGAGGACCCGCTGGGCATCCCGTACGGCCCGACCTCGGGCCCGGCCACCGGCGCGATGAACGTACCGCCGCTGACGCAGGACACGCCCCGGCCGCCCGCCGGTGCGAACGGCTTCCGGCCGCCCGCGCGCGGCGGGAACGACCGGGTGTCGAGCGACACCCTGGTCGGCGGCATCCCCGCGGTCCCGGCCGACGAGTCCCGCCCGGCCCGGCAGCCGCGCAAGGGCGCCGCCGAGCCGGAGCCCGCCGCCGCGGTGCCCCCGGCCCGCAAGACGCCGGCGCCCGCCGCCACCGCCGCCCGGCCGGCGAAGAAGGGCCGCTCCAAGCCGCTGCTGCTCGGGGTCGCCGCCGTCGGCGTCGTCGTCCTGGCCTACGGTGCCGGCCTGCTGATGAACCACGCCGATGTGCCCAAGGGCACCACCGCGCTCGGGGTGGACATCGGCAACCAGAACCGCGACGCGGCCGTCAAGATGCTGGACACCGCGCTCGGCAACCGCGCCACCGCCCCCCTCGCGCTCACCATCGGCGGCCGCAAGCAGAGCCTCAAGCCTTCGGTCGCGGGCCTGTCCATCGACACCGACGCGACCGTACGGGCAGTCGCCCACGCCGACTACAACCCGGTCTCGGTGATCGGCTCGCTCTTCGGCGGCAGCCGCACCGCGGACCCGGTCTTCGTCGTCGACGAGGACAAGCTCAAGGTCACGCTCCAGTCGCTGGCCGGCAAGGGCAGCGCGGGCAGCGACGCGATGGTCCGCTTCGAGGACCACAAGGCGATCGCGGTCCCGGGCAAGCCCCAGCAGACCCTGGACCTGGCGGCCGCGACCGCGCAGGTCGAGGCGGCCTACCGCACCCGCGCGGAGACCGGCGCGGACACCCCGGTGGTGCTCAGCGCCACCACCACCTCGCCCAGGGTCTCGCAGGCCGAGATCGACCGGGCCGTCAACGGCTTCGGCAAGACCGCGATGTCGGGCAAGGTGACGGTGCGCGCGGACGCGAACCACTTCATCTCCTTCAACACGACGCTGCCGCAGTTCCTGACGATGGTCGCGACCCCCGACGGCAAGCTCGCCCCGCACATCGACCTCGACGCGATGCAGAAGCTGTACGGGAGCAGGTTCGACGGGGTGCTGCTGGAGCGCGGCGACGGTACGAAAACGGCGGTCACCCCCAAGGACGTGGCCACCGCGCTGATCCAGGCGCTCGGGGCGGAGAACCCCGCCGACCGGACGGTGACCTTGCAGAACGCGGGGTGAGCCTTCCGAGCGGCCCGGCTAGGAAGGCCGGGCGGGAACGGCCGCGAGGGGGACCGTCGCGCGCAGCGTGAAGCCGCCGTCGCCCGCGCGGGCGGTCGCTGTCTCGCCGGCCGGCGTCGGCCGGCGGTAGGCGCTGACCGCCTCGCGGACCTCCACCAGCGCCTGCCTGCTGACCTGTTCGATGTCCGCGACCTGCTGCGCCGCGTCCTCGGGGCGGCCGGGCAGCATCCGCCCGGCCAGTTCGCTCTTGAGGGTGATCAGGGACAGCGAGTGCCCGAGCAGATCGTGCAGGTCGCGGGCCAGCCGCAGGCGCTCCTCGGTGGCGGCGAGGTGCGCGACCGTGCGCCGCGCCTCCCGCAACTCCCTCATGGTCCGGACGAGTTGCGTCACGCCGAGCATCGCGAAGCCGCCCAGCAGCGCGGGCACGACCAGCGACGGGTAGAGGTCGCCGGGCCGGTCCACCCACGCGCCGGTACCGGCCAGCACCGCGGTGACGCCGGGCACCGCCCAGCGGGACCGTGCCGCGGGCAGCGCGGCCCCGCAGGAGACCGCCACGTACACGAAGAGCACCAGCCAGTTCTTGCCGAGGCCGGCCGACAGGACGAAGGACAGCGCGGTCTGCGCGGCCAGCAGCGCGTAGACCCAGGGCTCGGAGCGCTCCCCGGTGTGGGCGGGCAGGAGGGCCAGCGACAGGTAGCCCACGATGAAGCAGGCCAGACCGGCGCCGGCCAGCGCCGTGACGGCCGCCGGGCGGTGGCCGCCGAAGAGGTCGGTGACGGGCGCGGCCAGGTAGAGCAGCCACACGCCGATCCACATCAGTCTGGTCAGCGCCTGCCGGCGCGTCTCGGGCAGCCGCCCGCCGGCGGCCGGCCCGGTGCCGGCCCAGGTCTCCTCGACGCTCATGCGCCCGCTCCTCCGGTCCTTCCCGCTACGCCTTCCTGGTGTCCTTGCGGTACAGCCAGGCGGCCGTACCGGCGAAGAGCACCAGGTAGCAGACGAGCACGGTGACGTCCTTGGCGTGCGGGGCGTCGCCGAACTCGATGGACTGCCCGAGGGCGGCGTACGCGCGGCCCGGCAGATAACCGGCCAGCGTCTGGAGCCAGTGCGGGAAGGTGGTGAAGGGCACCCACAGGCCGCCGAGCATCGCCAGCACGAAGTAGCAGAGCATCGAGATCGGCCGGGCCACGTCCGCGGTCGCGACATAGCCGATGGCGACGCCGAGCGCGGCGAAGACCATGCTGCCCGCCCAGATGCTGACCAGGATCGCCGCCCACTGCCAGGCGTCGAGGCGTACGCCCTTCACGGCGGCGCCCAGCACCAGCACGATCAGGATCGACGGCAGGCTGACGGTCGCGGCGGAGGCGATCTTCGCCGTCACATAGCCGCGGCCCGGCAGCGCGGTGAGCCGCAGCTGCCGCACCCAGCCCTTCTCGCGCTCGCGGGCGATGCGCTCGGCATTGCCCATGAGCACGGCGGTCATCGCGCCGAAGGCGGCCATCGCGACCATGTAGTACGCGGCCACGGTGAGGTCCACGCCGTCCAGCTTCTTGGTCTTTCCCGCACCCGCGGTGACGATCAGGAACAGCAGGCCCGGGTAGAGCACCGAGAAGAACATGAACTTGCGATTCCGCAGGGTGCGGATGATTTCCAGCCTGACCAGGGTGTTCATCGCGTGCCCGCTCCGTTGTCGTCCGCGTCGGCGGTCTTCGGGGCCGCGGCGGTGTCCGCGCGCGCGGCGGTGTCGGCGGTCGTGGCGTCCGCCGTGCCGGTGTTCGCGGCGGTGGCCGCGTCGGTGATGGCCAGGAAGGCCTGTTCGAGGCCCAGGCCCGCCACTTCGAGATTGCGCGGGTAGAGGCCGAGGGCGTAGACCGCGTGGGTCGTCGCGTCGGCGTCGTCGGAGCGGATGCGGACGGTCGGCCCGGTGATGTCCAGGCCCACCAGATGCGGCAGCGCCCGCAGCGCGGCCTCGTCGACCGGCCCTTCGAGGTCGAAGGTGATCCGCCGGGCGCCCGCCCGCGCCTTGATCTCCGCGGCCGTGCCGTCCGCGATCAGCCGCCCCTGGTGCATCACCAGGACGCGGTCCGCGACGGCGTCCGCCTCCTCCAGGTAGTGCGTGGCGAACAGTACGGTCCGCCCCTCGGCCACCTGGCCGCGCATCGTCGCCCAGAACGCCTGGCGCGCGCTGACGTCCATCCCGACGGTCGGCTCGTCCAGCACGATCAGATCGTTCGCGCCGGCCGTGGCGAGCGCGAACCGCACCCGCTGCTCCTGGCCGCCGGACAGCTTGTTGACCATCCGCGACCCGATGTCCGCGATGTCCGCCGCGGCCAGCACCTGGCTGACCGGGTACGCCTTCGGGTGCAGGTCGCACGCGAGCCCGACCAGCTCCCGTACGGTCACCTCCTCCATGAGGCCGCCGCTCTGCAGCATGGCTCCGACCCGCCCGGCCGTGATCGCCTGCGCGGGCGTCGTGCCGAACACCCGCACCTCGCCCCGGTCGGCGTTCTTGAGCCCGAGCAGCAGATCGAGCGCGGTGGACTTGCCCGCCCCGTTCGGGCCGAGCAGCGCCACAGTCTCGCCCGCGTGCAGCTCAAGACTCAGATCCGCCACCGCGTGCACGGCGCCGTAGCTCTTGTTCACCGCGGTGAACCTCGCGACGGGCACCGCCCCCGTGTCCGCGGTTCGCCCGGTCGCGCCATTCGTGGTCGCTGTCGCTGTCATACGTCCAGCTTGGCGGGGTGGCGCTGCGCGCGGCAGTGGCGGAGGTCGTGTCTTCCGCATGACAGATGTCATACATACCGCCGGGTGCCCTTCCCCGGGGCGCGGGGGTTCTGGCGGTTCCCCTCCGGCGGGGGGTGCCCATCAGGGGGCGCGGGGAACTGCGCGCTCAGCCCCCACCGGCCGGTGGTCCGGATCGGACCGA
>NZ_JAJSYW010000250.1:0-7467 GCF_036815005.1 Streptomyces sp. IBSBF 2435
CCCCCGCCCCCGCCGGAGCCCCCCGGCTGCGCTGGAACGCCTCATTCGACGTCCTGGCCCGCGCGGTCGCCCTCGGCCGGCAGGGCCGTGGTGAGCAGGCGGCAGAGGCCGTCGCCGAAGCCGGACGGATCGCGGAACCGTACCCGCTCGCCCTCCACCTCGGCCTGCGGCTGGTGGCCGAGGCCGCGCACAGCGACCACTGGGGCGACCCGGAGGGCTGGTTGCGCCGGGCCGAGGAATTCTTCCGTCTCGGCGGGGTGCCGGCGACGGCAGGTGCCTGCCGGGTGCTGCTGCGCCGCCGCGGCGCCGTCGTGCCGCACCGCCGCAACGTGGCGCACATCCCCCGGCCGCTGCGCGTGCTCGGCGTCACGGAGCGGGAGTTCGAGGTGCTGCAACTGCTCACCGACCGGCCCGACAACCGCAGCATCGCGGCTCAGCTGTTCATCTCCCCGCGCACGGTGGAGAAGCACGTCGCCAGTCTGATCGCCAAGACCGGCCAGTCCGACCGTACGGCGCTGCGCGCGTACGTCGTCGAGGGCGGTGCGGCCGACTGACCGCGGACCACCGGGTGCCGCGTCCGGCCGACTCGGGGCCTGCGCCTTCCTGACAGCGGTCAGGCGCCGCCCGGGCCCGCGGTTCCGTAGTCCCCCTCCAGCAGGACCACCGGCTCGGCGTCCTCCTCCCGATGGCACCACCGCGGTGACCCCAGCACGAGGACGTGGTCGGCGACGGGGACGGTCCGCTCCACCCGGCACACCGCCACCGAGGCGGAACCTTCGAGCACGGGCACGTCATGCACCAGCCGGTAGTCCACTCCGGCGAAGCGGTCACCGGCGGCGGCGAACTGCGCGGCCAGCCGCCGGTGCCGCCATGCCAGGACGTTGACCCCGAAGCTCCCGTGCCGCAACAGACCTGCCAGCGTGCGGCTGTTCCGCTCGAGCGAGATCAGCAGCAGCGGCGGGTCCAGGGAGACGGAGGTGAGCGCGTTGACCGTACAGCCGACGGGCTCGGCCGCGGTGCCGCTGGTGACGACGGCCGCGCCCGTGGCCCATCGGCGCATGAACCGGCGCAGCTCCGTGGCGCCGACCGGGGCGGGGCGGCCGTCGGGATCCGCGGAGGCGAGGGCCGTCATTGCGCACCCGTCAGGCCCAGCAGCGCCGACCGGGCCACCGCCCGGCGGCTCAGCAGCTCATCGCGGTCGTCCTCGTCGGCGAGAGCCAGCGCCCGCGTGTAGTCCTCGACGGCGTCGGCCCACTGCCCGGCCGCCTCATGGACGAACCCGCGGTTGTACAGCAGGTCCGGGTTCTCCGGATCGGCCTTCACCGCGGCGCTCAGGTCGGTGATCGCCGTGACGTGGTCACCCGCCGTGTGCGCCAGCACCGCCCGGCTGGCCAGCGCCGGTACGAGGCCGGGGTCCGCCGCGAGCGCCGCGTCGAAGTCGCGTCGCGCCGCCGCCGTGTCGCCGCCCTCCAGAGCCAGTTCGCCCCGCAGGTGCAGCAGGCGCGCGTCGCCCGGGTGCAGGATCAGGCCCTCCTCGACATACGGTCCGGCCGCCGCCGCCTCGCCGCTCTCCATCAGCAGGCCGATCAGGTTGACCCGGGCGTCGAGCTGGTCGGGCTCCAGCTCCACCACATACGCGAAGTCCGCGACGGCACCTGCCACATCACCCGCCTCGGCCTTGATGTCGCCCCGGTTGTAGTGCAGTTCGTAGAACGGCGGGGACAGGCTGATCGCCGTGTCGCAGTCGGCCGTGGCGCCGTCGAGGTCGCCCAGCCGCCGGCGGGCGTCCGCGCGGTCGAAGTAGTAGTCGGCGTAGTTGGGGTCCAGCTCGATCACCTTGCTGAGGTCGGCGAGGGCCTCGTCGAGCCGGCCCATCCCCAGATACACCTTGCCGCGGTTGTGCACGAGCACCGAGCGGTGCAACCGGTGCTTCTCGCCCGGCAGTTCCCGGTCGAGGTAGTCGATCCCGTCGGTGACCAGGCGCAGCGCCTCCGCTATCCGCCCGGTGCGCATCTCGATCAGCGCCAGCCCGTTCTTCTGGAAGACCGAGTGGAAGGCACGCTGCTCCGGATCGGGCAGCAGGGAGGCGATCGCGATGGAGTTGTTGATGTACGCGCGGGCTAGGTGGTGGTCCTTCAACTCCGCCGGGTGGAAGCGGGTGTAGAGCATGGCGAGCGCGTAGCCGGTGGACAGCTGGAGCTCCGGCAGGTCGTACCGCGCCCGCAGGTCGATGTAGGTCGGCTCGGCCTCCACGGTCTGCTCCAGCACCACCATCGCCGAACTGGCCCGGGTGCTCAGATGCCAGAAGCGCTCCATCTTCGTCTCGGGGTCGGTCAGGTCCCGGCCGCGCGTCGCGACGTCGATCACGGAGTGGTAGTAGCCCATCGCGCCGCAGTGCCTGGCCGCCTCGTAGAGCGCGTCCGCGCCGGCGCCGGCCGGGTCGCCGCCCCGCTCCAGGTGGTACGGAATCGCCCCCAGGCCGAGGGTCATCTCGTCCAGCGCCAGCAATTCCGCGGCCCGGCGGTCGTGCAGGGTTTTGCGCAGCGCGGGGTCGGCCCGCTCGTAGGCGGCGGCCTCCGCCGGATCGTCGGACGTGCCGTCCGCGGCGATGAAGGCGTGCAGCAGTTCCTCGGGGGTGCGGCCGTCGGCTGTCCCGGTGCCGGCCGCCTGGTCGGTGTCGGCCGCCTTCCCCGCGTCGGAGGGCCGGTCCGCTGACCGTTGGGCGTACCGGCCGAGCGCCGCGCTCAGCTCGTCGACCAGGTCCCCGCCGCCGGTGGTGACGGTGATCCGGATACGGTCGGGCCGGGCCCTGCGCAGGAAGATGGCCAGGAATTCCTGGTCGGTGTGGTCGGCCCGGTCCGCCCGGTCGAAGACCAGCCGCAGCGGCGCCGCGTCGGCCGCGGCGGCGTACTCCGCGAGCAGCTCGACGGCGCCGTGTGCCAGCCGGCGGGTGCGGTTCGCCGGATAGATACGGGTCCGTTCCTCCGGGGCGGCCAGCGAGGTCAACGTCTCAGGGCCGACCCCGATGACCGGCCGCAGCTCCGGTGCCACGGACAGGATCTCGGTGACGTGCCGGTCGGTGATGCCCGGCCGCAGCTCGACGGCGAGCGGGACCACCCGGCGCAGCAGGCTGCCCAGCCCGGTGTAGGGGCCTCGCAGCCCCCGGTGGCAGTCCACGGTGAAATCGCCCTGCGGTTCGGCGGCCGGGGCCGTACCGATCCGCCACTCGTGTGCAGTCATTGGGACTCCTCGACTGGTGATGCGGTGACCGGTGGTGCGGTGACGGTGATGCGGTGACCGGTGGAGCGGCGGCCGGGTGGTGGCGGCCGGTGGTACGACGACCAGGGCGGCGCGGCGGCCAAGCGGTGCGGGTCCTTCGGCGGGACGGCGCGCGGGCGGATCAGGCGGAACGGGAGGTGCGAGAGGAGAAGGAGCGTCAGGACGAGGGGGCGGGTACCGGCGGCGCCGCGGTGCGCTTGCGGTTCCGGCCCGCGTACAGCGGCAGGACGACGATCTCCAGGCTCAGCAGCAGGAGCGAGCCGACCGAGTCCCAGAAGTGCGGGTCGCCCGTGCCGCCGCCGGCCAGCCCCGATCCGACGTGGTGGGCGAACTGCCAGATCAGCGGCGCGGTCCACAGCGACACGGTGACCAGCATCGCGGTCACGCCTCCCACGGTGATCAGCGCGAACCACGGCGCCACCGCCCGGTCCCGCGGCGCCCAGTCCCCGGTACGCCAGTCCGACGGCCCCACCCGCGGCAGCCGGCGGAACCGCTCGCGCAGGTATGCGCGGGTCGCGGCGTGCGGGTCGGTGCAGCCGAGGGCGGTCGTGATCACGTAGTAGAGGTCGGTGCGCAGGAACACGTAGAACTGCCAGGCCAGCCGGAGCAGCACCGTATAGGCCACGGCCAGTGCGAGGCGTCCCGGCCAGGACAGTCCGCCGGACAGGTCGCCCGCCGCGAGGAGCACGAGCACGGAGAACAGCAGCAGGTCGGCCAGCATGCCCGAGAGCATGGGCAGATAGCGCCGCCGGGGCGGCACGCTGCGCAGGGCGTCGAGCTGGGTCTCCACCACCACGTAGTAGAAGCGCCGCCCCAGGCTCATCCGGGAGGCAAGCCCCAGCCGGCGGGCGGCCAGCAGGTGGAACCACTCGTGCCAGAGCACGGCCGGCGACTGGAACAGCGCCACCCCGACCTGGACGGCGATCAGCGACGAGGTGAAGAAGACGTTGTGGGCGTGGGGCCGCAGTTCGGCGTGCCGCACCATGACGACGGCCGCCGCGGCCAGCAGCGCGAGATGCACCACCCATGCGGGGCGCGAGAACATGATCCGCCCCGCGGTCTGGAACCGGAGCTTCGGCGGCTCGGCCACCGCCTCCCCCGCCTCCCGGACGAACCCCAGGTCGCGCAGCGTGTCGAGGAAGTCCGCCATGTCCACGGACTCCCCGAAGGTGCGCTCGTACCAGACCGCGGCCTCCTCCGCCGTGGCCCCGTCGGCGAGCCGGCGCAGCAGCGCCACCCCGTCCTCGGGGAGGAGTGCGTACGACTCGATGTCGGCGCGGCCCACCGTGATGCCGTCGCGTTCCTCGATGAAGGTCAGCGGGTGGAAAAGGACGCGTGCGGTGGACATGGGGGGCATGGGGCTCCGTCCGTACGGGCGCCGGTCACGGGCACGGATATGGGCACGCGGTAGGCCGCTCCTGCGCCCGATGCGCAGGAGCGGCCCCCTGCGGATCAGCAGCAGTCGGTGCAGTACAGCGGAGCGGACGAGGTGAGCTTGATGGAGCCGGACTTGCGCACGGTGATCTTCTTCATGTCTTTCACCTCCTTCGCGCCGGCGGATCGGCAGGTGCCGGCAGGACGCAAAAGTGTCAGCCCGGGACGTAGGGAGTCATGGGTGGCCCGCCCCCAACATTGGCCGCGCCCGGGGGAGTCGAACTGGGTCCGCGCCCCCATGTCCAGCGGCGCCCCCGGCTCGGCATCCTGCCCCCATGAGAGATGACGCGCTTTCGGTCATCGTCAGCGGATCGAGCGCGGCGATGGCCACCACGGGATATCTGTCATGGCTTCGGCAGGAGATCGACCTCCCGCTGCGAGTGCTCCTCACCCACAGCGCCGAGCGCTTCGTACGCCCCGAGGCTGTCTCCTGGTACGCCGACGAGGTCTACGCGAGCGATGCCGCGGACCTCAACCCGACCGAATTCGCCCGCCGTTCACTCGGCATCGTCGTGCTCCCGGCCACCGCCAACACCCTCGCGGCGGCGGCGCTGGGCCTGGCCTCCACCCCCGCGCAGACCGCCCTGCTCGCCTGCCACCGGCCGGCGCTGTTCTTTCCGAGCATGAACAAGCTGATGTGGACGAAGGCCCCGACGCGGCGCCATGTCGCGACCTTGCGCGCCGACGGCCACACCGTGGTGGAGCCGAAGGAGGGTCCCGTCTTCGAGCTGTGGCAGCGGGAGAACGTGATCGGTCTGAAGCTGGCGCCGCCGGACGAGGCGGCGGAACTGATCATCGGCTGGCTGGAGTCGGTGCTGGCGGACGAGCCGGATTCCGCCGAGCGGGCGCCGGGCGCCGGCGACGTGCAGCCGGCCGGCGACGTGCGGCGGACCGGGGACGTCGCGGCTGTCTGAGACGGCCCGTACGCGGCGCCGCCTGCCGCCTGCCACGTGGCCGGTCCATCCCGCCGTCGGACCGCCGCCCGGAGCGCGGACGGTCGGCGTCCGGTCTTCCTCGGCTCGCGAAGGGGACGGCGTCAGCGGCGGACGGGTGCCGGGTGGTGACGATCGGCTTTGTCGACGACGAACGAGCACTGCTGTCACGCGCCTGTCACACGGCTACGGCGGACGGCGGGACGCCGGTGGAAGGGCCGCCCCCCCCGCGAGGCCCGACCCCGGAGGTGCGCCCGAGCGCGCAGGTACGCCTGGGCGGTCGCCGGCCGGGCGCGGCGGAGTGCGGCCACCGGCCTCCGGTGGACGCGCCGCATCACGGCAGCTCGCGGGGCGACGCGCCCCCGGCACCCTACCGGCGCCGGGACTGACGGCCGATGACGCGTCGACCTCACCACCCGCCAGCGACTCATCGCCCTTTTTGTCCAGTAATGTGCGGACGGCAGGCGATGAGAGAGCGCGAGCGGGACAGCAGCGAGGAGAGATGCCATCATGCGCAACGGTCCTGGACGGCTCCTCCGGCGGTACGCCGTGCTGCTGGCCGCCGCCATGGCGGTCACCGGCGTCCTCGCCTTCATGGGCGGCGTGCTCGCACCGCCCGCGCGGTCCGCGAGCGCCATCGACACCGTCGCCGAGCAGCTCAGGAAGCGGCCCGTCTACGTCGATCCGCGCGTGTCGGACCAGCTGACGCCGAGCCAGGCGAAGGCGCTGTCGGACCGGATCAGGTCGGCCGACAGACCGGTCTTCGTGGCCGTACTCCCGGCCACCTCGCAGTTCCCGGCGCAGACCGTCCTGAGGGACCTGCGCTCGGCGACCGGCGTCACCGGCCTCTACGCCATCCGTCTCGGCAGCCGGTTCGACGCCGGCGCCGACCCGCAGGTCATGTCGCCCACCGCGGTCGACAACCTGGTCGGCCAGGTCCAGCGGTCTTCCGGCGGCAGCACCGCCGACGAAGTCGACAGCTTCGTGGCCAAAGCCCTGCCGCAGGCCGGCGGCCGGGCACCCGACTCCTGGCAGGGCCACAACGGTGGCGTCGGCCCGCTCGGCGCCATCGTGCTCGGTGCGGTCGTGGTCGTCCTGGTCGGCGTCGGGTACCTGCTGTTCCGGCGGCGGCGCAAGGCACGGCGGGACCAGCGGCAAGGTCAGCTGCGGCAGCTGCGCAAGGCCGTCGACGAGGACATCACGGCCTTCGGCGAGGAATTGGACCGGCTGGACTTCCGGCCCGCCGACCCCGCGTCGGACGACCTGATGCGCGACGACTACTCCCGGGCCCTCGACGCGTACGAGCGCGCCAAGTCACTGCTGGGCGCGGCCCGCCGGCCGCAGGACGTACAGCCCGTGACCCACGCCCTGGAGGAGGGCCGCTTCGCGCTGGCGACGCTGGACGCCCGCCGCGGCGGCGAGCCGCTGCCCGAACGGCGTCCGCCGTGCTTCTTCGACCCGCGGCACGGCCCGTCGGTACGCGATGTGCCCTGGGCGCCGGCCGACGGAGCCGTACGCGACGTGCCCGCCTGCGCCGCGGACGCCGCCCGGATCGACGACGGCGCCGCGCCGCTGGCCCGTACGGTCGACACCGCCCGCGGCCCGCAGCCGTACTGGAACGCCGGCCCGGCGTACGCCCCCTACGCGGGCGGTTACTTCGGCGGCGGCCTGCTGCCCGGCCTGCTGGTCGGCACCCTGCTGGGCGGATCGCTCTTCGGACCCGGCTCCGGGTACGGGGGCGACGGCAGCGGAGGCGCCCCGGAGGGCGGCGACTACTCGGGGTCCGACTTCGACCCGGGCGACTTCGGGGGCGGGGGTGACG
>NZ_JAJSYW010000251.1:0-7340 GCF_036815005.1 Streptomyces sp. IBSBF 2435
CCGGCCACCCCGCCGACCGGCGCGCCGGTCACGTCCACAGGTCCGTGATCCGCACCCCGAGGTCCGCGAGCAGCGACCGCAGCAGCGGCAGCGACAGGCCGATCACGTTGCCCGGGTCGCCGTCGATGCCGTCCACGAAGGGCGCCGAGCGCCCGTCCAGGGTGAACGCCCCCGCCACGTGCAGCGGTTCGCCGCTGGCCACATAGGCGGCGACCTCCGCGTCGTCCGGCGTCCCGAACCGTACGGTGGTGGACGCCGTCGCCGACACCTGGCGCCCGCTGGCGGTGTCGATCACGCAGTGCCCCGTCCGCAGCACCCCCTCGCGCCCGCGCATCGCCTGCCAGCGGGCGGTGGCCTCGGCGGCGTCCGCCGGCTTGCCCAGCGCGGCCCCGTCCAGCTCCAGCACCGAGTCGCAGCCGACGACGATCTCGCCGCCGTCCAGCATCCCGCCGCCCGCCACCGCCGCGGCCTTCGCCTCCGCGAGCACCCGCGCCAGCTCGGCGGGACTGTCCGCGCTGATCGCGTCCTCGTCCACCCCGCTGACCACGACCCGCGGGTCGAACCCCGCCTGCTTCAGCAGACCGAGCCTGGCGGGAGACGCGGAGGCGAGTACGAGCGCACGGCGGTTCGAAGTCATCCCACCATCGTAGGCAGCGCTCACACCCGCCCATGAGCAAGGCCGGGCGCGTCGCAAGCTCGCCCGGGTTGGGGAACTTGCGCAGCGCAGGCGACAATTGGCGCGCCCAGTAGTGGAAGCGCCACAGAGTGGAGCCGGTACCGAGGTCGGTGGTGGTCCTGGCCGATCCCTACGACGTGGCAGCGGACGTGGTGCTTCGGCTTCTCGCCGAACGCCGGGTTCCCGTGGTCCGTCTCGACCCCGGCGCCGACCTGCACACGGGTGCGTCTCTGACCGCCACGTACTGCTCGGGCAGCCAGCGGGGCACCCGTGTGCACGGCAAGCCGGGAACTCCTCACCGCCCAGGTTCGCTCCGTATGGGTGCGCAGGCCCTCGCCCTAGGAGGGGCCGACCGGGTTGAGCGACCAGGACCGCCGGTTCGCCGCTGAACAAGCCCTCCGAGGCGCGGGAGGCATCCTCGCGTCTCCGCCGGGTGCGCACTACGTCAATCACCCGTGGAACAGCCGGGCCGCCGAGTTCAAGCCCGCACAGCTCGCGACCGCACGCCGTTGCGGGTTCCTGGTGCCCAGCACGGCGATCACCAACGACCCCCGCGAGGCGCGGGAGTTCGCCGCCCGCGAGCGCGGCGGAGCGGTCTACAAGCCGCTGCGAAACGCGCCCTACCGCGTGGACGGTCAGCCGCACAGCGTGTGGGTCCGGGACGTGCGCGGGGTCGAGATCACCGACGCCGTGTCCGTCTGTCCGCACATGTTCCACGCCACCGATCGCCCACGCCCTCGCCGATCAGCTGGAGAAAGGCTCCGGTACGTGAGCACGTCGACTCGGCTCCGCGACGGTGTGGTGGACAGACTCACCGAGGACGGCACTCCCACCGGCCCCGAATGGCGCAGCGCCGCCAGGGCGGTTCCCCGGGAACTGTTCGCGGCGTCGTACTTCGCGCCGGTGGCGGGCAGTGTCCCGACCGGCTACCGCCCCGTACGCGAGGGCGAGCCCGGATGGCCGGAGCGGATCTACTCCGACGAGACGCTGATCACCCAGCTCGATGGCCGCACCAGGCCCGACGACGTCACGGACGGTGCCGTGACCGGTTCCCCGGCATCGTCGTCCACCCTGCCGTCCCTGGTGCTGCGCATGTGGCAACAGCTCGGCGCCGAGGCCGGGCACCAGGTGCTGGAGATCGGCACCGGTACCGGCTACTCGACCGCCCTCGGGGCGCAGCGCCTCGGGGACGCCAGTCTCACCAGCATCGGATACGACCCGTCGGCGGGCGGGGCCGCCGCGGCGGCGCTCAAGGCCGCCGGCTCCGCCCCGGCTGATCATCGGCGACGGACTTCGCGGCGCCCCGGGCGGGGGGCAGTACGACCGGCTCATTGCCACCTGTTCTGTCCGGTACATCCCGCTGCCGTGGCTGCACCAGGTGAAGCCTGGCGGAAAGATCCCGGTCACACTGTCCGGGTGGAGCTACGCGAACGCCCTCGCGCTGCTCGACGTGGCCGGCGTCGGAGTGGCCACGGGAAGGTTCCTGCCCGGCTACACCAGTCTCATGATCGCCCGGCCCCACGACCGGCCGCCCCGTCCGGCGCTGGCCCTGCTGCCCGGGGAGGAGCGCCCGAGCCGGATCGACCCGGCGATATTGGACACGTGGACCGGTGGTTGGGTCGCCCAGCTCGCGGCGCCCGCGGCCGAACGGATGGGGGCGGGGGCGGAACAGATCCTCTGGGACGTGTCCACCGGCTCGCAGGCCCGGACGACCCCCGGCCCCGAGCGCGGGTGGACCGTGGTGCAGCGCGGGCCCGTCCGCCTGTGGGATCTGCTCGAACGGGGGGTGCAGCGCTGGCAGAAGGCAGGCGAGCCACACCCGGAAGGTTTCGGCATCACGGTCACGGCCGCCCGCCAGCGGGTCTGGATCGGCACCGAGGACGGTCCCGGCTGGGACCTACCGGTCTGACCCGCGGCGGTCCCAGCCAGGGGCGGCCGTCGTGGTCACCGGGCCGAGAACAGCGGCAACGCCGATCGGACTGTCCAGTCGCACGCACGCCCCAACCTGTTGTCCCGTTGGCTACACCCGCCAGGTGACGACGATCATCACCAGTGCCACGGCCACCGCGACGACACCCATCGCCCGGCGCAGCGTCATCAGCGCCTGGCGCAGCTCATCGGGGAGCTCGTCGCGCTGTTCCTCCGGCCGCATGTCGCGTTGATCGTCGGGCCACAACATGTCCCCCAGGTTGCTCCTGAGCAACACCGCGGCGCCTGAGTACGCGTACTCAGGCGAAATGCACGGCGGGCCGTCCCGCGGCCTGCGGCGTCAGGCGGGACCGCCGGGCCAGGCCGAGGTCCGCCAGGCCGCGGGTGCCGGGCGCGGCAGGGCGCGCGGGAGGTTGCGGGCCGGGGCCGACCAGACGGCCGGGCGGCCCGAGGGGCCGCCCTGCTCGGCTTCGAGTGCCGCGGCCCGCGCCTGGACCAGCGCCACGACGGCGGCCAGCTCCTCCGGCGTCGGACGGCCGCGCTCCACCTTGATCACCACGGGGTCGTTCCTTCCTGAGCGGTGTCGTGCCCTGCCTGCCCTGCCGTCACCCCGGCGGCTACAGCGGGATGTTGCCGTGCTTCTTCGGCGGCAGGCTCTCCCGCTTGTTGCGCAGCGTCCGCAGCGCCTTGACCAGTTGCGCGCGGGTCTGCGAGGGCGCGATGACCGCGTCCATGTAGCCGCGCTCCGCGGCGATGTAGGGGTTGAGCAGGGTGTCCTCGTAGTCGGCGATGAGCTGCTGGCGCAGTTCGTCGGCCGCCTGCGTGCTCTCCGCCGCGGCGAGGGTGCGGCGGTGCAGGATGTTGACGGCGCCCTGCGCGCCCATCACGGCGATCTGGGCCGTGGGCCAGGCCAGGTTGAGGTCCGCGCCCAGGTGCTTGGAGCCCATCACGTCGTAGGCGCCGCCGTACGCCTTACGGGTGATGATCGTGATCAGCGGAACTGTGGCCTCGGCGTACGCGTAGATCAGTTTGGCACCGCGGCGGATGATGCCGTCCCATTCCTGGCTGGTGCCGGGGAGGAAACCGGGGACATCGACGAAAGTGATCACGGGGATGTTGAAGCTGTCGCAGGTACGCACGAAGCGCGCGGCCTTCTCGGACGCGTTGATGTCCAGACAGCCGGCGAACTGCAGCGGCTGGTTGGCCACCACACCCACCGGGCGGCCCTCGATACGCCCGAAGCCGGTGATGATGTTCGGCGCGAAGAGGTCCTGGGTCTCCAGGAATTCGCCGTCGTCCACGACCCGCTCGATCACCCGGTGCATGTCGTAGGGCTGGTTCGCCGAGTCCGGGATCAGCGTGTCCAGTTCCAGGTCCTCGGCGGTGGGCGCCAGTTCCGCCGCGGCGGCGAAGGAGGGCGCCTCCTCCAGGTTGTTGCTCGGCAGGTACGACAGCAGCGCCTTGACGTATTCGAAGGCGTCCTTCTCGTCACCGGCCAGGTGATGGGCGTTGCCCGAGGTGGAGTTGTGGGTGCGCGCGCCGCCCAGCTCCTCCATGCCGACGTCCTCGCCGGTCACCGTCTTGATGACGTCCGGCCCGGTGATGAACATGTGCGAGGTCCGGTCGACCATCACCACGAAGTCGGTGATCGCCGGGGAGTAGACCGCGCCACCCGCGCACGGACCCATGATCAGGCTGATCTGTGGGATCACCCCCGACGCGTGGGTGTTGCGGCGGAAGATCTCGCCGTACATCCCGAGCGAGGTGACGCCCTCCTGGATCCGGGCGCCGCCCGAGTCGTTGATACCGATCACCGGGCAGCCGGTCTTCAGCGCGAAGTCCATCACCTTGACGATCTTCTCGCCGTAGACCTCGCCGAGCGCGCCGCCGAAGACCGTGAAGTCCTGCGAGAAGACCGCGACCGGGCGGCCCTCGACGGTGCCGTAGCCGGTGATCACCCCGTCGCCGTAGGGGCGGTTGGCCTCCAGGCCGAAGTTCGTCGAGCGGTGCCGGGCCAGCTCGTCCAGCTCGGTGAAGGAGTCGTCGTCCAGCAGGAGTTCGATCCGCTCCCGGGCGGTCAGCTTGCCCTTGGCGTGCTGTTTCTCGACCGCCTGCCCCGAACCCGCGTGATTCGCCTCCTCGATGCGGCGGCGCAGGTCCGCGAGCTTCCCCGCGGTCGTGTGGATGTCGTGGTCCTGCTCGGCCATGGAGGCGGCTCTCCTGCTCTCGGCGGCGGTGACGCGCCCTGCGGCCACTGGCGGCGGCCTGCCGGGTACGACGCTTCTGAACTCGTGAGTAACGCTGTGTCCCGTAGCGTAGTGGCGACTCTCCGGTACGGGCACTGCGGTGTTCACCACACTGCACCACCGTGTCCCCGCGCCCGCTGCGGCGTCGCCGGGGCCCGGCGTGTCACCCGCGCCCGCGCTCGTAGGGTGGACGTATGACGTCCAGCCGCTGGTCCGACCTCGACCGACCGCCGCTCAATGCCGCGGCGCTGCGCCGTGCCGTGGTCACGGCCGATTCGCTGTGGACCGCGCTCGACGTGGTGCAGGCCACCGGCTCGACCAACAGCGACCTCGCCGCCAGGGCCGCGGCGGGCGCCGCCGAGGGCGCGGTGCTGGTCGCGGAGGAGCAGACCGCCGGGCGCGGCCGGCTGGACCGCAGGTGGACCGCGCCCGCCAGGTCCGGCCTGTTCTTCTCGGTGCTGCTCCGGCCGGGGGAGCCCGCGCCGGCCGCCGCGAGCAGGGGCGCGGCGGACCCGGTGGACCCCTCCGGCCCCGTACGCGAACCCGTGCCCGTGCACCGCTGGGGCTGGCTGCCGCTGCTGGCCGGCGTCGCCACCGCCACCGCGCTGTCCCGGGCGGCCGGCGTCGACACGGCACTCAAATGGCCCAACGACCTGCTGGTCACCGTCGACGGCGAGGAGCGCAAGGCCGGCGGCATCCTCGCCGAGCGGACCGGTGCCGCCGGCGTCGTGATCGGCATCGGCATCAATGTGTCGCTGCGGGCGGCGGAACTGCCCGTGCCCACGGCCGCCTCGCTCGCGCTGGCCGGCGCCCAGGGCACCGACCGGGACCCGCTGCTGCGGGCCGTCCTGCGCTCGCTGGCCGACTGGTACGACGCCTGGCGCGCGGCGGACGGCGACCCGGCCGCCTCCCGGCTCCAGCAGACCTACGCGGCCGGCTGCGCCACCCTCGGCCGCCAGGTGCGCGCCGAGCTGCCCGGCGGACGGGAGCTGGCCGGTACGGCGGTCGCCGTGGACGGCGACGGGCGGCTGGTCATCGCGGGGCCCGACGGCGAGCAGCCGGTCGGCGCGGGCGACGTCGTCCACCTCCGGCCGTCCCGGTGACCTCCGGCGGGAGCGGGAGCCTTCCGGTGCGAGTGAGCTGCGGCACAGCTGCCGTATCGTGGAGTCGCTGCGTCGTCTCGATGATCGGAAGGGCTGTGCGCAGGGATTCCTCAGGGGCCGGGCGATGAGTGTGGACGACCCGGGCCCACCCGTTCCGGACGAGCCGTCCGCCGCCGGCCCGGGTGCAGAAGCCGACCCGGACGGCGAGGCCGTCACGGACACCGGCGAACACCCGCTGGCGCTGCGGCTCGAACAGCTCATCCTCGGCGCGCCCCGCCGCTACACCCCCTTCCAGGCCGCCCGCACCGCCGGCGTCTCCATGGACCTGGCGTCCCGCTTCTGGCGGGCCATGGGCTTCGCCGACATCGGGCAGGCCAAGGCGCTCACCGAGGCGGACGTCCTCGCGCTGCGGCGCTTGGCGGGACTGGTCGAGGCGGGGCTGCTCAGCGAGTCGATGGCCATCCAGGTGGCCCGCTCCACCGGCCAGACCACCGCCAGGCTCGCCGACTGGCAGACCGACTCCTTCCTCGAAGGCCTCACCGAGCCGCCCGAGCCGGGAATGACCCGCGCGGAGGTGGCGTATCCGCTGGTCGAGCTGCTGCTGCCGGAGCTGGAGGAATTCCTCATCTACGTGTGGCGCCGCCAGGTCGCGGCCGCCACCAGCCGGGTCGTCCAGTCCGACGACGAGGAGGCCGTCGACCGGCGGCTCGCGGTCGGCTTCGCCGACCTCGTCGGCTTCACCCGGCTCACCCGGCGCCTGGAGGAGGAGGAGCTGGGCGAACTGGTCGAGGCCTTCGAGACCACGGCGGCCGACCAGGTCGCCGCCTACGGGGGGCGGCTGATCAAGACGCTCGGCGACGAGGTGCTCTTCGTCGCGGACGACCCCGGTACGGCCTCCGAGATCGGGATCCGGCTGATCGAGACGATGACCGGCGACACTTCCATGCCGGCGCTCCGGGTCGGTATGGCCTTCGGCACGGTGACCACCCGTATGGGTGACGTTTTCGGTACGACGGTGAACCTGGCGTCCCGGTTGACCTCGATAGCCCCGCGGGATGCCGTCCTGGTGGACGGGGACTTCGCGGAGGCGCTCGCGGAGGCGGGGGAGGCACCGCTGTCCGAGGCGGATGTCGAGGCGGCGGACACGGAGAAGTACCGCTTCGCGCTTCAGCCGATGTGGCGGCGGCCGGTCCGCGGGCTCGGCGTGGTCGAGCCGTGGCTCCTCACCCGGCGGGCCTGAGCCCCCACTGCCTGGGCGCCGTACTCCCCCAGCGGTCGGCCCTGCCGTTGAGGACCCGCACGCGGGTGGTCCGCGCCCCCTCGGGTCCAGCGGCTCCGAACGCCGCTAGCGCGGGCGCAGGTCCGCCAGGCGGGGTGGGGCGGGGG
>NZ_JAJSYW010000252.1:0-7313 GCF_036815005.1 Streptomyces sp. IBSBF 2435
CTCCACTGCCTCCACGCCCGCCCCGCTCCCGTCCCCGGGCGGGAGGCACCCCAGCACCGGAGGAGCGTGATGACCGACAGCCCGCGCGGCACCGCCGCCGAGACCGCCACCCTGCTGCTGTGCGGCGCCCGCCTCACCGACGGGCGGACCGTCGACGTCCGGCTGAGCGGCCCGCGGATCGAGGCCGTCGGCACCGCGGGCAGCCTCGCCGCACCGGGCGCCGCCGGCCGGCCGGGCGCCGGGGCCCGGATCGACCTGCGCGGCTATCTGCTGCTGCCCGCCCCGGCCGAGCCGCACGCCCACCTCGACCTCGCCCTGACCGCGGCCGCCGACGGCCCGCCCCCGGGCGGCATCGCCGACATCCAGCGCCGCGCCACCGAGGCCGCCCTGCTCCAGCTCGGCCACGGCGCCACGGCCGTACGCAGCCACGTACGCGTCGGCGACGTCCACGGGCTGCGCGCCCTCGAAGCGGTGCTCCAGGCCAGGCAGGCGCTGCGCGGGCTGGTCGACGTGCACACCGTCGCCGTACCGCGGCTGCTCACCGGGACCGCGGGCGCCGACGGGCTCGACACGCTGCGGGACGCGCTGAAGATGGGCGCGTCGGCGGTCGGCGGCTGCCCCGACCTCGACCCCGATCCCAGCGGGCACGCCGAGGCCGTCTTCACCCTCGCGGGGGAGTTCGGGGTACCGGTCGACCTGCACACCGCCGCCGGCGACCCGGCCCGCCTCGCCCGGCTCGCCGCGATGGCCGGCGGTCTGCGGCCCGGGGTCACCCTCGGCCCTTGCCACGGCCTCGGCACACTGCCCCCACACGCGGCAATGTCCGCCGCCGAACGGCTCGCCGCCGCCGGGATCTCCGTCGTCGCCCTCCCGCAGGGCGGCTGCGGCGGCCTGGAGACGGTCCGCCGCGGCTCCGCAGGCCTGCACACCCCCGTACGGCTGCTGCGCCGCGCCGGGGTCCGCGTCGCGGCAGGCAGCGGCGCGCTCGCCGACCTCGCCAACCCGGTCGGCCGCGGCGATCCCCTGGAAGCCGCCTTCCTCCTCGCCTCCTACGGCGAGTGCGACCCGCTGCGGTCCTACGACCTGATCAGCGCCAGGGCCCGCGCGGTCCTCGGCCTCCCCGAGGTCCGCGTCGAGGCCGGCTTCCCCGCCGAACTCCTCGCGGTCCGCGGCGACACCGTCGAGGGCGTGCTCACCCTCGCCTACAGCCGCATCGTCGTCCACCAGGGCCGGGTCGTCTCCCGCACCAGCGCGGTCCGCGAATACTGCGACACCTCCGCCGACCCCGCCCTCGACCTCCCCCGCCAGGCGCACCGCGAAGCGTGAGGCCGGTTCGGGCCGCGCTTTCCGGCCGGGCCGCGGGTGTACGCCCGCGCGCGGGGCGCGGAATCGCTTCGAGGCTCGCCGCCCGCGCGACCGGCGCGCCCCCGCCCCGGCCGGCCGCCGACGACGTACCGTCGAAGAATGCGCATCGTAATTGCCGGCGGCCACGGCCAGATCGCCCTGCGCCTGGAGCGCCTTCTCTCCGCCCGGGGCGATACCGCGGTCGGCCTGATCAGGAATCCGGCCCAGGCCGACGACCTCCGCCAGGCCGGCGGCGAACCGCTCGTGCTGGACCTGGAGTCCGCGACGGTCGACTCCGTCGCGGCGGCGCTGGCCGGCGCGGACGCCGCCGTGTTCGCCGCGGGCGCCGGTGCGGGCAGCGGCGCGGACCGGAAGCAGACCGTCGACCGCGACGCGGCCGTACTCCTCGCTGACGCCGCCGAGCGGGCGGGCGTACGCCGTTTCCTGATCGTGTCGTCCATGGGCGCGGACGCCCAGTCGTCTTACGAGGAGCCGGGGTTCGCGGCGTATCTGCGGGCGAAGGGCGCGGCGGACGACGCGATCCGGGCGCGTACATCACTCGACTGGACGATTCTGCGGCCCGGCGCACTGACGGACGACCCGGGGACCGGCCGGGTGCGGCTCTCCGCGGACCATACGGGCCGCGGCAGTGTGCCGCGGGACGACGTGGCCGCGGTATTGGTCGCGCTGCTGGACGCGCCGGGAACCGCGGGGCTGACGCTGGAACTCATCTCCGGGGACACCGGGATCGCCGCGGCGGTCCAGCAGCTCACCTGAGATCCGCGCCGGTCGGCGTCACTTCCGGCGCCTGGCCGCGTCCTCGCGCCGGCGGGGCTCAGCGGTGGAGCGGACGATGCCGCCGCGCGGGACCCGCGTCACACTGACGGCCGTGCAGGCGGCTCGAAGCCGTGCCGCATGATCCCCAGCAGCCGCCGCGCGTGTTCCGCGTCGGCCGCGGTCATGGCGGCGCCGCTGACCAGTGCGAGCAGATCGCCGACCGCGAGGTCGTCCCGTACGGCCCCCGCGGCGCGCGCCCCCGCGAGCAGCGCCTCGGCGGTCGACCGCATGGACCCGTGCCAGCGCTCGAACAGTTCGGTACGCCGCTCGTCCGGGCCTTCGGTGACCGCGAGCGCCAGCGCGCGCTTGGTCGCGACGTGCACGACGAAGTCGTCCAGCCAGGCGAAGAGCGCATCACCCGGCGGATGGCGGTCGGTCAGCGCGGCGGCAGTCCGGCACAGTTCGGCCACCTCGTCGGCGTAGACGGCCACGAGCAGGTCGCCGCGGGTCGGGAAATGCCGGTAGAGCGTCGCGTTGCCGAGCCCCGCCCGCCGGGCGACCTCGTCGAGCGCGACCTCGGGGCCGTGCTCCCCGAAGAGGTCCTTCGCGGCCGAGAGCAGCAGATCCGCGTTGCGCGCGGCGTCCGCCCTGCGCGCCCGCCGCGGTACGGGTGCGGATCCGGCGCCATGCGCCATCGGTCTCTCCCGGTGTTGTGAAGTGGGGATGTCCCCACTACGGTACCGAGCACAACCGGGGACGTCCCCGTATCCTGCCTCCGAGAGGGTACCGATGGCACTGACCTACGAGGACCGGACGGCGGTCACCGACCTGATCTCGATGCACGGCCACCTGGTCGACAGCGGCCGGCTCGACCGGCTCGACGAACTCTTCACCGCGGATGCCACCTACGACGTCAGCGACTTCGGCCGGCAGCCGCTGCAAGGTGTCGCCGCCATACGTGACGCGGCCCTCGCCCTGGGCGACGGCAATCCGCTCGGGCACCACGTCACCAACGTGGTCCTCACCGAACTGCCCGACGGCGGAATCCGCGCTCTGTCCAAGGGCATCGGCGTCACCGCCGCGGGCGGCTGCGGCACCGTCACGTACGAGGACACCCTCGGCCGGACGCCGGCCGGCTGGCGTATCAGCCACCGCAAGGTCGTGGCCCACCGCACTCCGCTGGGCGGCGCCGGCCCGCGTCCGTCCTCAGGCCGGTAGGACGGCCAGCGAGCCGGACAGCACCTGCAGCGAGACGTGGTGCGCTGCGGAGTCGTCCCGCGGCACCTGGACGTCGACATTGGCGGAGGTGGCGGCCGTCGTGACCGCGTAGCCGGCGCCGTCCGTCGGCAGCCGCAGCGTCATCGACGCGGAGGTCGTCTGCACCGCGAGCGCGCCGGGGGCGCCGGAGAAGCCGACGTCGGCGCTGCCCGAGGTCACGCGGACGTGGGCGTTCGCGGGGTGCAGCCCGACCGCGGTGAGCCGGTCGGACGCGGTCGTGACGTCCAGCGGGCCGCCGATGCCGGTCAGGTCGGTCTCCCCCGAGGTCTGGCGCAGCCGCAATCCGGTGTGGGCCGGCAGCCGCAGGGTCAGGTCGCCCGCGCACGGCTCGTCGGCGCCCGCGTTGTCGGCGCACAGCACGGTCATCGTGGTCCGGCCTGCGTCGGTGGCGGTCTTCGTGCGCACCCGTATGCCGGTGCCGTCGGCGCCGAGGAAGGTCCCGCTGACCGCGTGCGTGTCGTCGTCGGCGCTGACGCGGATACGGCCCGAGACGCCGTCCAGTACGACGGTGTCGACGTCGTCCGCGTGGACCTGGCCTGCGCCGGCGCCGTATGCGCGGTCCGGCGCCGGCGGGAAACCGGGACGGCCGTGGCCGGCGTTGTCGTCGTTGTCGTCGTGGGCGATGACGATCCCGATGACGACGGCGAGCGCGAGCAGCGGGACGCCGATGACGACGGCGCGGCGCGACGGCCGTCCGGCAGGTCGTGCGGTAGCGGGGTCCATGGCGGCCGTCTGCCCCGCGTCCCGCGAGGCGAACCCGCCAGATGCCGGGCACACGTTCGGGCGATACTCCCGGCGTGTCGCGCCCCGCGCTGGCAAAGAGGCCGCACCGTGTATGTCAGGCGGGCAGTCTGCCACGACAGGGTAGAACCTCCCGCAGCGTGGTGGGAGGTGTGCCGTGGTCTTCAACGGGTTGTGGCAGACGGTCCAGCGGGCGATTGAATCCCAGGAGATGACGGCCCGACTGATCGCGATTCTGATCACGATGGGCGCGTTCGCCGCGCTCTTCGCATGGCTGTGGCGGACCTGACTCCCCGCCACGCCAGCCGGCCCCGCTCGTGCGGGGAGCACGTTTCAGCGTCCGGCCGAGCATCTCGAAGATGCTGGGCTCAACCCCGCACGCGGGGACCACCCGTCCGGAACCGCGGCCATGCACAGCCCGCGGGAACAACCCCGCGCGCGGGGAGCACCGCACCTGGTCCGAGCCGTTGACGCCCGCCCTGGGAACAGCCCCGCGGCTGCGGGGAGCACGAGCTGACCTGGCACCCTTCAGCGCGGCCGGGCGGTTTTTACTCACTTTACGAGACCCGGGCATTTCGGCCGCCACGATCGCCCGACTTGGTAGCCGGAGGAAACCCGGCTGCCGTGGCGGTCGCCCGCAGACTCATGCAACGCGCTGCATGCACACCAGTTGATCCCGCTCGTCCCATGACCGGGTGACGGTGAAGCCGAGTCGTTCGTACAGGGCAATCGCCCCGGTCCGCCATTCCCACACCGAGAGCCGGACGGTGTCCGCGCCGTTTTCCGCGGCATGAGCGAGCGCGGCGCCGAGCAAGGCGGACGCGATGCCCTGGCCACGGAAATCGGGGTCGGTCCAGAGCCTCTTGATCTCCGACTGCCCCGTGGCCGGGGAAGTCAGCACCAGGCAGCCGACAGCCGCGTCCTCCAGGAGCGCCACCAGCACGACATCGTCGGCGAATGCGGTCCGAGGGTCGGTGATTTCTCGCCGGTAGCGATCCGGCAGTCCCGCCACGTCGGCGGCCGGTTCGCCCTTCTCCGCCTCCGTCCGCAGGTGGTAGGCCGCCAGCAAGGCGGCCAGGCCGTCCTCGATCGCAGGGGTCCGGCCCGGCCAGCGGACGATGGCGATCTCGCGGCGATCAGACATGAAGCCAGCATCACACGACAGAGACCGCGTTCCGCGCGAGCCCGAGCAGGCCCCTGCGCGGGGCAGGACGACCCGAGCGGGACAGCGGTCCCGCGACCGGACAAGCCGAAGGGCCTCTGGGCAGCGTTTGCGCTGGCCAGAGGCCCTTCTCCATGTGGCGGCACGTGGATTCGAACCACGGTAGGCTAAGCCGACGGATTTACAGTCCGCTCCCATTGGCCGCTCGGGCATACCGCCATGGAATGACGCCGTGGACGGGGTCCGCTGTTCGGCGGGGAGTCCGGTCCGTGGCGACGACGTAAACGATACCCGATGCGCGGGGGTGGTTCGCCACCGGATTGATCAGCGCGCAGGGGTCCGCGCGGTGGCTAGGCTGGTGCGTGACGGGCCGGCGACGGGCCGTGGAACAGATGGACCGATGGAACGCCGGTGGAACGCTAATGGAACACAGTCAAGGAGCCCACTGAAGATGGCCGACTCCAGTTTCGACATCGTCTCGAAGGTCGAGCGGCAGGAGGTCGACAACGCCCTCAACCAGGCCGCGAAGGAGATCTCGCAGCGCTACGACTTCAAGAACGTCGGGGCGTCGATCGCGTGGTCGGGCGAGAAGATCCTGATGGAGGCGAACTCCGAGGAGCGCGTGAAGGCGATCCTCGACGTCTTCGAGACGAAGCTGGTCAAGCGCGGGATCTCGCTCAAGGCGCTGGACGCCGGCGAGCCGCAGCTGTCCGGCAAGGAGTACAAGATCTTCGCGTCGATCGAGGAAGGCATCTCGCAGGACAATGCCAAGAAGGTCGCGAAGATCATCCGTGATGAGGGGCCGAAGGGCGTGAAGGCCCAGGTCCAGGGGGACGAGCTGCGGGTCAGCTCGAAGAGCCGGGACGACCTCCAGGCGGTGCAGGCGCTGCTCAAGGGCAAGGACCTGGACTTCGCGCTGCAGTTCGTCAACTACCGCTGAGGCGCCGCGGCCCGGTCGCGCGGGAGGGCGGTCGGGGCGTGCACACGCCCCGACCGCCCTCCGGGCCGGAGAAACCGGGGGCGGCGGCTACTTCGCCGCCTGGAGCTCCTTCACCACCGCCAGCGCGTCATCGATGTGCCCGCCGATGTTCAGCATCGAGGAGAACGCGTGCCGGATCACGCCCTCCTGGTCGATGACGAAGGTGATCCGGCCCGGCACCACACCGCCCAGCGAGGCGGCGCCGTACTGCTTGCGTACGGCCTTGCCGGTGTCCGACAGCAGGGTGAAGGGCAGTTCGTGCCGCCCGGCGAATTTCTCGTGCGACTCCACCGAGTCCGAGCTGACGCCGATCACCACGGCTCCGGCGTCCGTGAAGCTCTCGTAGCTGTCCCGAAAGCTGCACGCCTCGGCCGTGCAGCCGCGGGTGTTGTCCTTGGGGTAGAAGTAGAGCACCACGACCTTCTCGCCCAGGAAGCCGCTGAGCGTGACAGGCGCCCCGGACTGGTCGGGAAGTGTGAAGTCCGGTGCTTTGTCGCCGACTTGCAGGGTGGCCATGGCTCTTCTCCTTGACGTCTCGTCAGCATTGCCTATGCGCCCCCATCCTTGCGTACCCGGGGGTGCTGGCGGTGCCGGAACGGCCTGCGTTCAGCCGTCGGCGCGCAGCAGCGCGGCCAGCAGCGCCGCCAGCTCCGCCCGGCCCTCGGCGCCCAGCGTCGTACTCATCCGGCCCTCCGCGGCCTCGACGACTCCGCGTGCGGTCAGCAGCGCCGCCCGGCCGGGTCCGGTGATCCGCAGGGCATAGCGGCGGCGGTCCTGCGGGTCGCGGTCGCGCGCGACCAGGTCGGCCCGCTCCAGGTCGTCCACCACCTGGAGCACCGCCTGCTCGCTGATGGCCAGCTGCCGGGCGAGCTGCTGCTGCGAGCACGACCCGTCGGCCAGGACGGTCAGCGCGGCGAAGTGCCTGGCTTGCAGGCCGCTGTCGGCGAGCGCCGCCTCGATACGGTGGCGTACGAAGTGGTGCGCCTGGCTGATCAGCGCGCCGGTGCGGCGGGGGGCTGCGGGGCCGGGCGC